>JAZNOL010000049.1:0-44291 GCA_045580815.1 Clostridia bacterium
AATTTTACTGTTTCTTTCTAAAAGTTTTTAGTTTCTAAACCGCTTTGTATCAGAATAATTTATGCTTTATGCGGTCTGTGCATTTTGCTACAGCCCCTTTCTTTAAATTTCAATACAGAATTTATTTGCCGATTTTGAAGAAAGCTTGATTTCTTTTTCTGTTACTTTTCCGTCTACTGTAATTTTTACATTATATTTGCCGTAAAAGCCTTTGAATGTTGTTTTTCCGCATCCGTCAGACACAACCTTTGTTTCGGTATGCCATTTGTTCTGTATCAGGTTTTTAATCGCATTGTATGCCGGTTTCGGTGTCATGTCAAACCGCAGAAGACCTCCGTAATAATAGTTTTCACCCACCGTCATATCTCCCTGAGATTTTTCTATCATCGACGGGTCTGACACATATGCATAACCGTCAACCAGGTTCCAGTAAATAATCTGTTCCATATTCGGGTGTGAAAACCATATTGAATAGAGCTTTTCAAGTATTTCTGCCTGAATTGCTTCGTCCTCTGCATCGTTTGAATACGCCGGTATTGTTACCTCTGTTACCTGAAGCGGTTTGCCGAAATTTGAATACAGATTCATATGATTATACAGCTTTTGAGGATCATAATAAGGTCTGGTTTCTTTGTATTCATCATTTGCATGATAAAACATATGGTACTGCATTCCGATTGCATCTATTCTTGCACCTTTTAGCATATTTGCTTCAATATATGCATAATACGAGTCTGTCGCACGGCAGCGGCCACCCCATGCTGAGCCTGTCCATTCGTTGATAACAAGCTGATTTGCCGGAAAATATTTTTCTGCTGTTTTGAAACACCATTCAACATAATCAGGCTGATTGTAAAATTCTGTTCTTCCGTCGTTTTCTCCCCATTCCATTTCATTGGTAACCTCAATTGTGGGGATTTTGTCTTTATATCTTTCTGCAATTTCTTTACATCTTTTTTCAAGAGCCGTTTTAGTCTCACTTGCCGATGCACCGTAAAGCCACTTTGGGAAGAAATGGTCATACGCAAGAGCGTGTTCTCTTGGCTCGATACCGTGTTTTTCGCAAAACTCAATGCACAGGTCAATTGCCGGTCTGCGGTATAATTTCTCGCTGTTTTTATCGTATCTTGTGTGACCTTTTTCAGGCTCGGTGGAATCCCAGTAAAAGGGCAGTGTCGCCATATTGAATACATCACTGAAAGCCATTTTATATTTTTCGTTTTTCTCCTCTGTTTCAAGCTCGTCCAGCATAAACAGATTTGCACCGAATTTAAACTCGTGGGTCTTCTGGCTGACGGTTATTTCGGCATTCTTCACCGGATTGCCGTCTTTGTCTTTTATTTCTATATCACCATACCCTTTACGGTACATTTCAATACCGCTGTTGATTCTTTCGTCCATAAATTCTTTTTGCTGCTCAAACAGTTCAAGAATTTTTCTTCTTTTTGACATGGGTCATCCCCTCCTTGTTAATGTTATCTACAGTATAACACACATTTTTAATAAAGTACACCTAAAAAACGTTTTAAAAGGTTGACTTTTCGAAACATTTTTGATATAATATGCTTTGTTTAGGAGGTGTTTTTATTGATTTTCGCTCAGGAATATATTGTTTTTGAACTTTTAGATGTATTATATTTAAACCAGAAATGTGCAAAAACATACAACGCAAACCGCAATTTTGATGCCATTTCTTTCAGGTTTGAGTCCGATACGGTTATAGAAACCTCAAATATGCAGATTGAGCTATCCGACAATTCAATCAGCTACATCCCGTCAAATTTAAGCTATACACGCACCTCACAAAAAGATAACCTGATTGTTATACATTTTAAATCCTTTAATTATCATTCTGACAATGCAGAATGCTTCTTCCCTGCAAATCCAGAAAAATACCGTATTCTTTTCAAAAAAATACTGGCGTGCTGGAACAGCAAGGAAACCTCTTATAAAAATGAATGTTCTGTCATATTCCGCAAGATTTTATCGGAGTTTTATAAAGACAATCAACCGGATTTTAAAAACCGGAAAATACAGGAATCAATAATTTATATTGAAAAAAACTATTTGCGAAACGATTTTTCGCTGTCTTATGCCGCCGCAAAATCTTTCATGAGCGAAACATATTTCAGAAAGCTGTTCAAACAGGAATTTGGCATATCTCCTAAGCACTATGTCATCAACCGCAGAATAGAATATGCTAAAGCATTGATAATAACCGGTTATTTCACCATTGAAAAAATTGCTGATATGTGCGGATATAATGACGAAAAGCATTTTTCAACCGAGTTTAAAAAAATAACCGGAGTATCACCGTCAAAATATAATTATAATTTTAGCCAATAAAAAACTGTGATAAAGAAATTTATCACAGTTTTTTATTATCTTCTTATATCATATCCTGCGGATTTATAAAGTCGGTTTCTTATTCCCGAGCCAAGTCCGTTTTTTTCTGGCATTTCGCATAGTACCACATCCATACCTTGCTTGTCAAATTCACGCAAAGCCCAGAACATCAGTTTTGCCATATCGTCTGCGGTTTTACCCCATTTTATAACGCTGTCACCATCAAACTTTGAATCATCATGACAGAACACACCGATTTTCTTGTTTTCACATCGAAGTTTTTCGATTTCTTCTTTTATAAGCTCTCGCCTTTCAAAAACCGTCACATGTGCTTTGGGTGCATAGTGCTTATATTTCATACCCGGACAAGGCGGTTTATAATTCTCATCCGCCTCTTCAGGTTGTTTTGCTTCTGTTGCATCAGGGAAAATCTCCTGCACCATTTCAAGAGTTATCCCACCCGGGCGAAGTATTACCAGTGGTTGCTTTGTTGAATCGATAATTGTCGATTCAATACCGACTTCTATTCCGCCGCCGTCAATAATCATGTCAACACGTCCGTTTAAATCATCCCTGACGTGTTCAAACGCCGTGGGACTTGGTTTGCCCGAAAGATTTGCACTTGGTGCCGCAATGGGACAACCGGAATATTCTATGATGCGGCGTGCAATTTCTGCCGATGGAATACGCACTGCAACCGTATCAAGACCGCCTGTTGTGCAATCGGGAACAATACTTTTCTTTTTCAGTATTACCGTAAGCGGACCGGGAGAAAAAGCATCAAACAATTTTTTAGCCGTTTCGTTTATCTCACCGATTTTTTCAGCCTGTTCTATATTGTTTACATGGAGAATAAGCGGATTGTCTGCCGGTCTGTTTTTTGCGGCATAAATTTTTTCTGCCGCATTTTCATTAAGCCCATTTGCACCTATACCGTAAACTGTCTCGGTAGGAAACGCAACGAGACCACCGTTTTTTATAATTTCCCCTGCCGTTTTTAAATCTTCAAGGTTGTCTGTTATCTTTAAAAATTCTGTTTTCATCTCATCATCCTTCTGAGTATAGGCACTTCTTTTTTCAGAACATCACAGCAATATCGAATTTCATCAATGTTTGTATATCGCGAAAAGCTGAATCTGATTGCGCTGTCTATATCATCTTTTGAAAGTCCCATTGCAGTAAGCACCGGTGACGGTGCAGGTTTGTTAGATGCACACGCAGAGCCGGAAGAAACCATTATTCCGTTTGCTTCCAAAGTATGAAGCAAAACCTCTGACCGTATGCCTCTAAAAGAAATATTAACCGTGTGAGGCACCGCATTTTCACCGTTTATGCGTATATTGTCAATTTCGCTTAAAAGTGTTTCTTTAAATTCTTTATTTAACATCGACAAATCTTGATATGTTTTTTCTGTTTCCAGCATTTCTGCCGCCACACCAAATCCGATAATTCCCGGAACGTTTTCCGTGCCCGGTCGCACACCTTTTTGTTGACCGCCACCGTGCACAATCGGATTTATTTTCACGCCGTTTTTAATATACAAAGCACCCACGCCTTTAGGTCCGTGAATTTTGTGACTGCTTATGCTTGCCATATCCACATTTTCCAAAGGCAGTTTGCCAAAAGACTGCACCATATCGGAATGTATTATGGCATCAGAAACTTTTTTGCGGATAATTTCAGCCGCCTCTTTAACAGGCTGAATACAACCGGTTTCATTATTGACGTGCATTATGCTGACAAAAGCCACGTCGTCGGATAAAATGCTTTCAAGATGTTCAAGGTTGATTATACCGCTGTTTTCGGTTTTTATTTTTAAAACGTTATAACCGAGCGTTTCAAGATATTTAAACGCCTCGCCTACTGCCGGGTGCTCAATCTCACTGCAAATAATAGTTTTGCGTTTACGTGAGTTACGCAGTGTACCACCGATTATGGCAAGGTTGTCGCTTTCTGTGCCACCGGAGGTAAACACCAGCTCTGCCGGCTTGCACCCAAGCTTTGCGGCAACTTTTGCCCGTGCTTTTTCAACATCTTTTTCTGCATCAAGCCCCATATTATGAAGCGACGATGGATTGCCGTAATTTTCGCACATTGCATTATAAACTGCATCTGCCGCCTCTTTTGCCACCTGTGTTGTTGCGGCATTGTCAAAATATATTTTCATTTTTATGCCTCTTTTATTTTCAAACTACAAATAATTATACTACTGTTTTCGGTTTTTGTCAACTTTTTATTGACATTATTTTCTTTTCGATGTATAATGTTTTTAAACATACTTTTTAAAGGAGTTTTCTTATGAATATAACAGAAAATATAAGCACCCCTGTCCTCAAAAAATGTGGTGTTCTTGTTGCCGGCGGAGGCGTTGCCGGAATTGCCGCCGCACTTGCCGCAAAACGTGCCGGTGCTGATGTTCTGCTTGTTGAAACAAGCTACATACTCGGCGGTCTTGCCACATCGGGAATTGTTACCATATATCTGCCCCTTTGTGACGGCGAAGGAAAACAGGTTTCGTTCGGTATTGCGGAAGAACTTTTGAAAATATCGGTGCAAAACTTCCGTGAAAGCGGTAAAAATCCATGGCTTGACGGTGGTAGCGATGAAGAAAAGAAAAACGAACGCTATCGTGTTTCCTTTAACCCTCAGATGTTTGCTCTTGAAGCAGAAAAATTGCTTTTAAAAGAGGGCGTTGAAATTCTTTACGGAAGCAAAATCTGTGAAGTACAAAAACATATCGATAAAATTAAATATATAATTATTGAAAATAAAACCGGACGTTTTGCTGTTGAGGTTAACAGCGTTGTTGATGCAACAGGTGATGCTGATATTTGCCATTTTGCCGGCGAAGATACAAAGCTTTTTGCGCCTAAAAATGTGCTTGCGGCTTGGTATTACCATTACTGCAAAGACGAAGTTGCACTTAATATGCTCGGTTTTGCAGAAATTCCCGAAGATGAACGCACCGGAAATGAAACGCCGCATCTTACAGAAACAAGATTCACCGGGATTGACGGATTTGAAAACAGCAGTATGGTACAGATGGCTCACACCCAGATACTGAATGATGTGTTGAATAAACGCAAAACAGATGAAACATATATTCCCGTTACCATGCCCACAATTCCACAGCTTCGCATGACACGCCGTATTGTCGGTGTCTGCACCGTTGATGTTTCATCCGAGCATACATATGAAGAAACCAGCATCGGTATGATAAGCAACTGGAAACGAAGAGGACCTGTTTTTGAGCTTCCGTTTGAATGTCTTTACGGCAAAAAGGTTAAAAATCTGATATGTGCCGGAAGATGTATTTCCGTAACTGACCTGATGTGGGATGTTTCAAGGGTTATTCCGCCCTGTGCCGTAACAGGCGAGGCGGCAGGCACAGCCGCCGCAATGACTGATGATTTTGCATCATTTGACGTAAAACAGTTGCAGTCGATTCTTGTTAAAAACGGTGTTATACTCCATGAAGGTGAGCTTTAATAATATGAATATGCACAAATAGGCTGTAGCAAAATGTTTTTGCTACAGCCTATTTATATTTCCTAAATTATCTGTTAAGAATAAGTTTTGTAAGCTCAACCGGCTCAACAATTTTGTCGCCTTTATAAACACGCATATTGCCCGAAGCAATTTCGTCAATAAGAATAACTTCACCGTTGTTATAGCCGAATTCAAATTTAATATCCCACAAATCAAGACCGATTGTTTTAAGGTCATCAGCAACAATTTTTGTGATTTTGAGTGTCTGCTGCTTCATGCTTTCAAACATTTCGGGAGTCATAACACCAAGAGCAGCTAAACCTTCACCTGTTACAAGCGGGTCGCCTTTTTCGTCATTTTTGAATGTACATTCAACATATCCGCCCTCTAAAACAGTTCCGTCTTCGATGTATTCACCGTATCTGCGGATAAAGCTGCCTGTTGCAACAAGACGGCAGATAACTTCAAGACCGTGACCGAAAACTGTTGCAGGAAGAACTTCCATTTCAGCTTCGTCAACATTTGCGCTGACATAATGTGTTTTTATGCCTGCTTCTTTAAGCATATCAAAATAATAAACAGATGTGCGAAGATTTGCTTTGCCGATACCTTCGATTGTGAGCCCTACACTGTTTTCACCGGGATCAAAAACACCGTCCTTGCCTGTGCAGTCATCCTTGAATTTGAGCATAACGTTGCCGTTGTCAAGGCTGTAAACGTCTTTGGTTTTACCTTCGTAAATTTTTTTCATAAATTACCATTCTCCTTCTCAGACGTTTCGTTTGGTGTTCTCCCGAAACATCACATATTTTAAAATTATAATACCACATTTTTCAAAAAAAATCAATAGAATTTTTTAAATAAATTTTTCATGTGGTTTATTTTTTACGTTTTGACAAAACCAAAAGCCAATATGAGCTTTCAAATTGTGTATATTACATACGAATTATTTATGTTTCAGGTGCAAAGCCTCAGCAAGCTTTGTCTGGCGGCGGGTTTTAACCTCATGGGGTATGGGAGTAATATCTCCTGCCGCAGTAAGTGCCATTTTTGTAAACAGCGGACCTACAAGCTCATAAATAAGCACTGCAAACAGCGTAATATTGCGGATAAGTGCTCCCTGAGCACCCATTTCAGGCGATGCCGCTGCAATTGCACACATCCCCAGTGCAACACCTGCCTGCGGAAGAAGTGTGATTCCTAAGTATTTGCAGGTTTCGGGAGTGCATTTTGTCATTTTTGCACTGACAAAGGTGCCGAAGTATTTTCCCAGTGAACGGAAAATAATGTAAACCACGCCAATAACAACAATTGCCAAGTCAGCAAAAACGCCAAGTTCAAGCTCTGCACCGCTTATTACGAAGAAAAGTGCAAACAGCGGCGATGTCCATTTGTCCGAGGCTTTCATCAAATCGTGAGAAAGTGGGCAGATATTGCAGAACACAGTACCCAGCATCATGCATACGAGAAGTGACGAAAAGCTGATATGCACGGGTCCTATATGGAAATCAAGCATTGCAAGTGAGGCTGTTAAAAACACCATGCCGATTGTGAGATTAAGTCGGTTTGTGTTTGAGTTAAACAGTTTTTCAAGCTGAGTGAGTACCCAACCCATAACCGCACCGAGTGCAAGAGAAGCTACGATTTCGATAATCGGGTTTACAATAATTGAAATTATATCTACCGAACCGGCAATGAGAGTTTTTGCAATACCGAAAGATACAGCAAAAACAATAAGTCCCACAGCATCGTCAAGAGCAACAATAGGCAGAAGAAGCGAAGTCAGCGGACCCTTTGCTTTGTACTGACGTACAACCATAAGTGTTGCCGCCGGAGCTGTTGCTGTTGCGATTGCACCAAGTGTTATCGCCTGTGAAACAGTTAACTTATCGGGCATAATCATATGCACAGCAACAAGTGCCAAATCAACAAGAAGTGTTGCGGCAAGTGCCTGTAATATACCGATTACAAGAGCCTGTTTGCCGGTTTTTTTAAGCTCTTCAAGGCGAAATTCGTTTCCGATTGAAAAGGCAATAAAGCCTAAAGCAACCTCAGAAACAAGAGACAGGCGTGAAACCTGTTCAGATGCCGAAAAACCCAATCCGTTTATGCCAAGGGCACCAATACAGTAGGGTCCGATAAGAACACCGGCAATAAGATACGCCGTAACAGCCGGCAATTTAAGTGGTTTAAAAAGTCTTGTCATAATAAGTCCGGCAAGCAGAGCCACCGAAACTGAAAGTAATGTGTTCATTAAAAGTCACGTCCTTTTCACGCAAGTATCCGGCACAGCTTTCTGTGCCGGGTAAGTTTATAAAAATTTATGTATTACAGTTTGAATATTCCGAATGCGTCAAGCACCGAAGATACAAGAATAAGCACAATGCAGATAGGTGCAATGTATTTGATAACCACCGTAAACAGTGATTTACTTTTAAACGGTGCTGTTATTTCTATTTCATCAATAAGTGCTTTAGGTTTAATTATATAGCCGACAAATATACATGTACATAATGCAACCAGCGGCATAATAACACTATTACTGATAAAATCAAAGAAATCAAGAAACTGCATACCAATAAGTGTAATGCTGCTCCAAATGCTGTAACCAAATACAGAAAGTAAGCCAACCACTATGGAAATTCCAAGCACTATCATACATGAGGTTGCCCTTTGTACTTTAAACTTGTCACACACAATAGACACTATAGTTTCCATAAGAGAAACAGACGATGTAAGTGCCGCAAAAAGAACCAGCACAAAGAATATAATTCCTACCGCTCTGCCTGCAGGCATTGTTTCAAAAACCTGCGGAAGCGCTTCAAACATAAGGCTGGGGCCTTTTCCGAGAGCTTCGGGAGTACCGCCTGAAAAAGCAAATACTGCAGGAATAATCATAAGACCTGCCAAAAATGCTATGCCTGTATCAAAAATTTCTATCTGATGAACAGAAGATTCAAGATTTACATCTTTTTTCATATATGAGCCGTAAGTTATCATTATACCCATAGCAAGTGACATGGAGTAAAACAGCTGTCCCATTGCTGCAAGCACTGTTTTTACAGAAAACTTACTGAAATCAGGAAGAACGTAGTATTTAACACCTTCCAACGCACCGGGACGCGTTACAGAATATACCGCAATTATAATTGATAGAACAACCAACACCGGCATCAGAATTTTGCTCAACTTTTCAATACTGTTTTCGACACCGCCAAGTACTATAATCGCGGTTATTCCTATAAACAGAGCAAACCAGAATGTCGGTTCACCCACCTGCGAAATAAACGTTTCAAAATACCCATCCATTGCCACCGGTGCGGTGCTTGCTTGCGTATATGAAAAGATATATTTCATTACCCAGCCGCCTATTACCGAATAATATGGCAAAATAATCATAGGCACAATTGCCGCAATATATCCTATAAACGAAAACTTTTTATTAAGTGCTTTAAATGCTCCGACTGCACTAAGACCGGTTTTTCGTCCCAATGTAATTTCTGCTGTCATAAGAACAAAGCCGAATGTAACCGCCAGAACAATATAAATAAGCAGGAAAATTCCGCCTCCGTATTTTGCTGCAAGATACGGAAAACGCCATATGTTTCCAAGACCGACCGCAGACCCTGCCGCCGCCAGAACAAAGCCTAATTTTCCGGTAAAACTACTCCTTTTTTCATTTTCCATAAGTTTTCATCCCTTCTTTAAAAAACACTACTATCTATTCTACCACATTATACATCTTTTTGCAAGAAAAATTTTACTTTTTTATCAAAAAAATTTAAACCTTAATGCATTTGGCGCAATATGGTTCCATTCTGCTTCCTCCGCCAAAATCAAAGTGAGCTCCGGAAACAAGCTCTGTACCGCATCCTGCATTTGCGTTAAAATGAGCTGTGTACTCGTTTTCATCAGCGTTAATCATAACAATTATGCGTTCATCTTCAAACTGACGTTCAAATACCAACTGACGATTTGTCATATGCAAAATATCAAATGTTCCGTAACACAAGCTCTTGTGTTCGCGGTGAATTTTTATAAGCTTTGCAACAAATTGCGAGAGCTCATTTTCCACAGGCTCGTCAATTGCCGGTCTAAGTGCACCGTCGCCGTTTTCTTTTTTGCCCTCTATTCCCCATTCGCTACCATAATATATGCACGGAATACCGGGCATTGTCATCAAAATGCCGTAAGCCAAGGCTATATGATTTTTATTCGTCAGATTTGATGCAATTCGGGTAACGTCATGATTGTCGACAAAGGATATCAGTTTCAAATCACGGTACATGCACCAATCTTCGCGGCCGAAACGGTTACGCAAAGAATGCCCTATTTCAAACATATTCATGCTGTTAAATGACGAATATATTCCTTTAAAGCACTCATAGTTTGTTGCACTGTGAAGCATTTCACCATTAACAATATCTTGATAATTTCCGTGTATCATCTCTCCCGCCAGGAAAAATTCCGGATTTTTCGACATGCACAGATTACGAAGCTCGCGCATAAATCCGCGATTAAGCATATACGCCACATCAAGCCGCAGCCCGTCAATTTTAAACTCGTTTATCCACATTTCAACGCATCCGAAAAGATACTGCTTGACTGCCGGATTGTCAAGATTGAGTTTTACCAGCTCAAAATGACCCTCCCAGCCTTCGTACCAGAATCCGTCGCCAAAGCAGCTGTCGCCGTCAAAATTTATATAAAACCAATCTTTATAGGCTGAATTATATCTGTTTTCTTTAACATCACGAAATGCAAAAAAATCTCTGCCAACATGATTAAACACGCCGTCCAAAATGATTTTTATGCCGTTTTCGTGCAGTTTTTCACAAACCGCTTTAAAATCTTCATTTCTGCCCAGACGCACATCAATCTTTGAAAAATCTGCTGTGTCGTACCCGTGTGCCGAGCTTTCAAATATCGGACAAAAATACAATGCATTTATGTTCATCTTCACAAGATGAGGTATATAATCAACAATTTTTAAAATTCTTGGCGTAAGGCATCCGTCGTTTTTCTCCGGTGCACCACAAAAGCCCAATGGATAAATTTGTTAAATTACACTTTCTTCAAACCACATATATGTTACTCCTTTATGAATATATACCTTAATTATACCACAATTTCAGCATATAATCAATAGCAGATTTTTGCACCGTCAAATTTTGTGTGTTTTTATATTTTCTGTTTAAACACATCAAAAACGGCAGATTGTAACAATCTGCCGTTTTTATTATTTTGTCAATGCAAATCAATTAAAAATCGCCAACATCATTTAAAAGCTGTTCGCATTCTTCTTCCTCGCTCAACGCACTGTCATTTGTCGGATTTGGTGCATTATCAGGAACCGAATCGTTCACCGCAGGAGTAACAGGTATGCCGGCAGGAGTCGCGTTCTGACTCTGACAATAACATACTTCGTTACCGTAAAGTGGTCTGCCGCAATTAGTGCAGTGACGTGCATTGTTTCCCATAAGATCAGGATTATATCCGGCTGCTACAGAATTTGTCACACCCACAGGCATGCTGCGGGCCTGAATAATTGCAATAGCAAAAAGTAATATTGATATTGTTCCAAGCAGACTGGGAAGAGCGCCCAAAAAAATGTTCATCATGCCCATATACCGCAACATCGGAAGTGTAGTGAATACAAAGCTTATAATATTCAACACAAAGCTTATAATATTTATTACAGCAACATACATTGACGGTTTTTTCGTCATTACACCGTTGTTAATTACTCTGCCTGCAACGCCCGCTGTAGAAAGCATTGCTCCGTAATACCAAAATATAAAAACAAATGCTATAATTGAAACAAGCAATACAACTGCACCTATAATGGCAACTTCTTCATCAACGGTCATACCCATGATAACAGCCGCCACACCGCCAATAAGTAATATCAGTGCACATATTCCAAGCACAACAACATTGATTATAAGACCTGCTTTGATTGCTCCAAGTCCTTTTGCTACGGGGTTGGGCTTTCTTACAGAGCTTATAAAAACAAGCAATCCGATGACCATAAGTATTGTTGGTATACTTAAAATCAAATTTAATAATGTTGATACTATTCTGCTTACTATACTTGCTTCACCCAGCAAATAATAGAGTTCACTTGCCATTTCCGGATTTGACCGGGAAAGCACGCTAAATACCGTACCTAAACTTCCGCTTAATCTTAACACAAACCAACTGATAACCGTTAATACAAATGACGCCACTGTCATAATTACCGCAGTTGTAAAAACCGGGCCTTTTGCCACTGATAGCATTTTATTTCTTACCATGTTAATATTCCTCTTTCTTGACGTTTAATTGTCTAATTAATCAAGCTTTGCACCGCAACCTGCACAAAATGCCGCACCAAGATTATTTACATGTCCGCAGCTGCAGGTTTTACCGCTCGGAGCTGCTTCCGGGATAGCCGGAGCCGCTACAGTGTTTTTTGTTTCCAAAGCACGAATTGCTTCCTGATGAGCTTCTATTGCATCGTCACGTTTTTTCATTTCCATGCAAAAATTATGTAATTCTTCAGGCAACTCAACGCCCGAAAAATATAATCTGTATGCCTGCATACCCAAAAGCTCTGCAAGCTTTGCTTTGTCTTTTTCTGCCTCATGGATTGCTGTGTTAATTTTTGCTTTTTCAAACATATTTTTAGAGCCTTCGCCTATTGTTGCTGCCCCTTTGTTTATGCCTGCCATCATTTTATCAAGAAAATCTGCCATTTTTATTAATTCCTTTCTTTATTTAATTTTGCTTAAGGAAGCATATACCATTTTCCGTTGCTCTTATATACTGTAACGTATTCGGTGTCGGTGTCAATTTCCCCTCTGCTCTTAATTATAAACTCAACTTCAAGCTCAAACGCATCCTGAATATTTATATTTTTAATCTGAGCACCTCCGCCAAACATAGAAAACGCACTTCTCATTTCATCATAATAATTTTCTTCAAGTCTCCAAAGATCTTTTCTGTCTACACGTTCTTTTTCTACAATACGATATGTAACTTTTCTTTTTTCGCTGCCATACTCTGATTTAAAACTTTCTTTTAAAGCTGATTTAATAAGAGGATTTTTCTTGACAATTTCCTGAAACTCTTTCGGAAAAGCTTTTATAGCCACATTTGCATCGCCGGTTTCCATAGCTTTTGCCATAAGCTTAACAGGTGCTTCGGGGCTGTTGTTACCGCCGCAGCTGATACATCCTGTGCAACTGCCAATGCCCAAAACACCGGCTATAAGCAATATTGCACATACAGCAATAATGATGATGCGCTGAATCATAGGATTTTTCACCATACCTGCCACGTCATCCATCGAAGTTGGCATTTTAATTTCTGTATTGTTGTTGCTTTCTGACGCCGGCGTAAGCTCATGTCCGCATCCGTCACAAAAACGAGTTCCATCTGGATTTTCTTTTCCGCATTTTTCACAAAACATTTTCAAAATCTCCTTTTTTCTTTTAATTGCATAAATAGTTTTTTTCGGTTGTATGCACCACCGCAAACAACATCTAATATATTATATCACAACCAAACATAATTGACAATACCTTTGTAATTATTTTCCATTTTTTGTCAAAGCATTTTATGTCGTATGTATTATTGTGTTTGTGTTATAACTTCTGATTAAGCAATCAGCGTATTTCAAGCTCAAAGCCGTCGTGCACACGGGCAATTTCTGCACCGTCACGGGCAAAAATATTTCTGAAAACAACATTTTTCAAAGTGTCGGTTTCTCTCATGCATCTGAAATCAAGTGCACAACCGCTAAAATCATCATTTACATCGTTAACCCAGCCGTCTTTGCTGTATTCTGCCGTTCCCTCATAAAAAACATTGTCAATTACCACGTTTTCAAGAGATGCCCCGCCTGTTATTTTGCAACCATTTTCAGGAAAAACAATCGTTGGCAGATATGTTGAGATTGCGTACAGAGTTTTACCGCCGGCAAATACGTTGCTTATATGCACATTTTTAATACATCCGCCAAGATATACTGTGCCTTTTTGCAAGCCGTAAACGCCGTTTATCTTTATATCATAAGTTTCGCCCATAATCGGCGGACGTTTTACAAAATAATTGTTTTCGCCTACACGCACAGCCGCCCAGTTGTCATAGTCACCTTCTGTCACCATAACATTTTCAACCGATATACGATAAAGCTTTGCTCCGTCGCAGTTTCGCATGGCAACAAGAGTTTCGTTGGTATGTGCACGGATATTACGCACGGTTATATCGTGAATATCGGGCAATCTGCCTTTGGGTAAAAAATTTTTATCACTACAAAGGGGCAATGCTGTCATAGCAACAACATCATCACCTGTCTGCCCGGTAATGTTTTCTATAATAAACTCATGGCAACCTATGCGCAGGTCAATGCCGTCCTGGTTTGGTATGCGTGTGCCGTTGTAAAACCGTATATCCGAAATTTTTCCTTTGCGGCAGGCAATAAGATTGATTGCCCACCAGCGCATATTAATGCATTTGAAATTTTCCAAAACTATATTCTGCACGTTGTTAAGTAAAATAAAATTGTTAAACCGCACATGGGGTCTGCCATCTTTTTCTGACGTTGCTTCACGCAGGTCATTGCCCTTGCCGCCGTCTAAAACCGCATCGCCAAAGCCAACTATGCGTATGCCGTGCTGTTCGCCCTCATCGTTTAATAACTGCTCGTTATACATATTTTTATTGCGGAAAATATTATCATAAATCCCCTCTTTAAGAATCAGGTGACAATCGTCAAGCAATACTGTTATATCAGACGGCAACAAAATTGCCTTTTCTATTATCCATTCGGCTTTGCCTGTGCGGTCACAAAGTTTGGGAATACGCACAGTACGCACAAATTCACTTTTTGATGCCGCATCAACAGCATTTTGTATTGACTCCGAATCGGTTTCTGCAATAAACCGAGGGTCGTTTGGTGAAAAATAAGTTTCCATGTTATATCTCCTTTATGTTGCTGTGAGCACCTTAATGCCACAATTTCTATTTCGCTTTTCATAAGAAAAAAACCTGCTTGAAAATAAATATCCTTTGTTTTTTAGTAATATATTGCGGTCCTGATAAACCCTTTTATATTATTTAGATTTTTTTCTAAATAGGTATTGACATTGCATAGTTTGTGTGGTATAATCTATTTAGAAATATTTCTAAATATGATACAAGGAGTGATACCAAAATGGGAATGAACGAAACGCTAAAAGCTATTTCCGACCCGGTGAGGCGTGATATACTGCAAATGCTTAAAGGCGGCAAAAAATCTGCCGGTGAAATCAGTGAGCAGTTTAATTTAACCGGAGCAACGGTTTCGTACCATTTGTCGAAACTAAAAAATGCCGATCTTATTGTTGAAGCAAAATACAAAACCTTTATTTATTATGAAATAAACACCTCGGTATTTGAGGAAGTTCTTACGTGGATATATATGTTAGGAGGTAAAAAACAATGAAATTTATAAAATTTAAAAGTCTTATTTTAACCTGCATGATATGCCTTTTGCCAATTCTTTTTGGGCTTGCTTTGTGGGATAAGCTTCCGGGCACAATCGCAATACATTTTGACATAAACAACAACCCGGACGGATTTGCATCAAAAGGCTTTGTGGTTTTTGGTATGCCCTTGTTAATGGTGCTTTTGCAGATTATCTGTTGCATCATCAATGACATAAATGCAAAAAAACACGGTGAACGAAAAAAACTGGAAACCGTAACAAAATGGATTATTCCGGTTATAACTGTTATTTTGCAAAGTATCACTCTTTTTTTCGCTCTCGGAAAAGATTTTGACATCCGCAAAATTGTAGCATTTATTGTTGGCGTTATATTCATCGTCATCGGCAACTATCTGCCAAAGTTTGATTACGTAAAAAACCATGATATCGATAGTGAAAAAGCACGCAAAATAAACAGATTTATCGGTTTTGAATCGGTTGTTATGGGAATTTTATATTTAATTAGCATATTTTTGCCGCCGAACGCCACACTTGTGTGCATATTCCTGATGATACCGTATGCAATTATCGGCATTGTTTACGGAATTAAAACAAGCAGTAAATAAGTTAATGGCGACCGCTAAAAAAGGCTGTGACATTTTTTTGTCACAGCCTTTTTATTAGTCTGTCATGTTATCAAAGTAACCCTGTACAAGAATAACAGGTGTACCTTTATCGCCGGAACCGCTGGTAAGGTCACAAAGTGAGCCTATTAAATCGGTAAGAGGGCCTCCTGTTGTACCCTGAGAAGCCATATTACCCACAAGATCATCACCTTTTTTACGGATAGCATCTTCAATAGCTTTTTTGAGCTCATCCCCTTTAAGGTCGGCAAAATCGTTATCTGCCAGGTATTTAAGCTTCAACTCATTGGGTGTTCCTTCAAGTCCTGAAGTATACGCCGGTGAAACAACCGGGTCAGCAAGCTCCCAAATTTTTCCTACCGGGTCTTTAAACGCACCGTCACCGTATACCATTACTTCTATGTTTTTGCCGCAACGGTCTTTAAATCTTTTTTGAATATCATTTACCAAATCAAAACATTCGTTAGGGAAAAGCTTTACTGTATCTTCAGTAGATTTGTTAGAACCGAGCAAGCCGTATTTTGTGTTGTATCCGCTGCCGTTAACCGGCTGTGAAAGAATTTCATCAAGCCCGACAACACGTTTTGCTCCTGCCGCACGCAAAATGCGTTTTGTTCGCTGGCGTGAGTGAATGTCGCAATTGAGCACGTTTTCTGTATAGTTTAAAATAGCACGGGGATCATTTGCCAGAATAATTTCTGCTTCTGCACCGCATTCACGGATTAAATCGCCATAATACTGTATATAATCCACATTTGTAAACGGATGACGGTTTTCGCCAAACAGCTCTCTGTATTTTGCTTCGCTGAGCACATCTGTATACGGATTAACGCCTGCCTCGTCAAGCTGGTCTAATGAAACAAGAGCATTACCAACCTCATCGCTGGGATAGTTAAGCATCAACACAATTTTTTTTGCACCTTTTGCTATTCCACGCAGACAAATTGCAAAACGGTTACGGCTGAGAATGGGAAAAATAACGCCAATTGTTTCCCCGCCGAGTTTTTCTTTTACGTCTGTTGCAATAGCATCAACCGATGCATAGTTTCCCTGGGCACGGGCAACAACAGATTCTGTTACAGCAACCACATCACGGTCACGCATCGCAAAGCCCTCTGCCTCTGCCGCTTCAAGCACACTGTCAACTACTATACCTGCTATGTCATCGCCCTCACGAATAATCGGGCAACGTATACCTCTTGAAATTGTACCTACTTTTCTTTCCATAAAAAAATCTCCTTCCGGTTATTGACTTTTTCTACATCTCCTATTATAATATAAATATATCCATTAGTAAAGCAGATAATTCTTACAACAGTGATAAGGAGAACTTATAATGAAAACAAAACTCGATTACTATAAAATTTTTTATGAAACAGCACGATTTTCATCATTTTCAACTGCGGCACAGCATCTTTACATTTCTCAGTCGGCAATTTCACAATGTATCCGCCAGCTTGAACAGGATTTAAACATTAAGCTGTTTGCCCGTTCTCGCAGAGGTGTAACCTTAACCAAAGAAGGATCACTTTTATTCCAGAAAGTCGAAAGCGCCATGCAGACTATTGAGCAGGGCGAAACCTTGCTGGCACGCCTTCAACAGCTTGACAGTGGTTCGCTTATGATTGCCGCCGGCGATACTATTACAACGCATTATCTGCTTCCCTATCTTGAAAAATTTCATGCCGCTTATCCGGGAATACACATTGAAATGGCAAACTCCTATTCACAGCATATGCTCCAATGTGTAAAAGACGGCAAAGCCGAGCTTGCTTTTGTCAATCTACCTGTAACCGATGATGAGCTGTGTATTGAGCCGTGTCTTAAAATTCACGATATTTTTGTGTGTGGTCCCGACTATGATGCCAAATCCGAATACACATGGGACGAAATAGCAAAAGAACCTTTGATTCTTTTGGAAAAAAACTCGATTTCTCGTCTTTATCTTGATGAAAAATTCAAAGAGCAAAACATTACATTAAACCCCAAAATCGAAATTGCCGCACATGAGCTGTTAATACGTTTTGCGTCCATCCACCTCGGAATATCATGCGTTGTAAAGGAGTTTTCAAAAGAAAGTCTGGACAAAAAAGCTATACGTCAGCTAAACCTTTGTCCTTCCCTGCCGCCGCGAAACATAGGATGTGCTTATTTACGTCACAACCCGCTTTCTTTGCCGGCACAAGCATTTTTAAAACTTATTCAGAAAAAAGAAATATCCGCTAAATAAACCATTTTTGATATTGTTTCCAAAAATTAATTTTAAATTCTTTTTTATTCCAAAAAGCTGTGACAAAAATGTCACAGCTTTTTAATTGTATAGAGAAGTCAGACGAAGGAGGACTTCTCTACACAACAAAAACAGCAAGAAAATTACTCCTTGCTGTTTTCTTGTTTATGTTTTACATTACCAAACATTATAACTTATTTTTATGCTCTTTGGTTTTTATTCTTAATGAATGTCCTGACTACAAATTATTAAAACTCTGCAAGCAGTTTTGCGTCTTTTGTATAAAGCCCCATACGGCGGATTTTATAATCCTGTGCTGTTTTGCCAGAAAATTTTTCAAGGGTTTCAACAAAAAGCTCCGGTTTTAAATTATCATTTCCGCAAGAAAGCATTACTGCAAGTTTTATTGCGGTTTCATTTCTGCCGGATATTTTTGCACCTTTAATCATAGGCTTTATATCAGTATCTTTAACGCCGCTTTTTGTGCGTTTAGGCACTACGATTGTATCATTTTTCAAAAAATCAAGCACGGTCTCGTCAAAATCGCCTTTTAAAATTATTTCATAACCTGCAACCGCAAGCTGTGAAAAGGGTGATTTTTCCATGCATTTTTTAACTCCTGTTATTCCAAATCCGTCGGGCAACACGCCATCTAATTTCTCGCCCAGTTCTTTTGGAGAAACTTCGTTTTCAAGTTCAATTTCCATAAGCTCGCCGATGCTTGAAATTCCCACGCCAAGCGGATGTGCAAAGGACAAAAGCGGATGCGGATTAAATCCTTGTGAATGCTTGATTTTAAGGTCAGCACGGCGCATTGCTCTGCCTATCATGCGGACAATGTCAAGATGGGAGACATATTTTACTTTTTCGTTTTTATAAAATCCAACTATATATTTACTCACCTTTTGCCACCCCGCAATCCTTCATCATACCGCAACCGGCGCATTTTTCACGGCAATTGGGCGTTGTTTTTTCTTTATACGCCTTTTCTGCCTCGTTTATAAAGAACTTTTTGCTTACGCCGATGTCAACAATATCCCATGGAAGAATTTCGTCAAACGAACGTTTTCTGCGTGTATAGAAATCAGGGTCAACGCCGCAATCCTCAAACGCCTGCATCCAGCGGTCATAGCTGAAATATTCGTCCCATGCGTCAAACTTAGCACCCAGCTGATGCATACGCAGAAGCACCTTCGACAGTTTTCTGTCTCCTCGCGAGAACACGCCTTCAAGCACACTGACGTAAGACTCGTGCCAGTTATAGTTAATCATTCTGGAATGTATATTTTCTTTAAGAAGCTGTTGCTTTTCTTTAAGCTCTTCAACACCATTTTGACTTTCCCATTGGAACGCCGTAAAGGGTTTTGGAACAAACGACGATGCACTGACGGTTATACGACCACGACGGAAGTTCTGCGGTGTAGCCGTTTCTTTGAAAATATCAAGTGCCTTGTGAGCAAGTGCACCGATGCCGGCAACGTCCTCGTGTGTTTCGGTTGGCAGACCTATCATAAAATACAGCTTAATGCTTGTGTATCCGCCGCCGAAAGCAATTTTAAGGCTTTCTTCAAGATTTTCTTCGGTAATATTTTTATTGATAACGTCACGCAGTCTCTGTGTTCCTGCTTCGGGAGCAAAGGTGAGACTGCTTTTTCTCACACTTTGAATTTTATTCATCAAATCAATTGAAAAATTATCAATACGAAGCGACGGCAACGCAAGGTTTATATTGCGTTTGTCGGTCATTTCTATAAGTCCGTCGGTAAGCTCTTTTAAGCAGGTATAGTCGCTGGAGCTGAGAGACGTGAGGGAAATTTCTTCATATCCTGTGTTTTTAATCAGCTTTTCAGCCAGGTCAAGCAACCGTTTTGCACTGCGCTCACGCACAGGACGGTAAATATACCCTGCCTGGCAGAATCGGCAACCTCGTATACAACCGCGGAACAGCTCAAGCATAACACGGTCATGAACAATGCCCATAAACGGAACAATAATTTTGTCGGGATAATAAACGCTGTCCATGTCTTTGATTATGCGTTTTTTAACTGTTTTCGGTACAAAATCAAACTTGGGCGTCATCTCTTTTATTGTACCATCGTCGTTATAAGAAACATCATAAAACGACGGAACATAAATACCCTGAATTTTGCATATCCGTTTTAAAAAGTCTTCTCTTTTTTCGCCGGAATCTTTCCAGATTTTATATTCATCAAGCACCTCGGGCCAGATTTCTTCACCCTCGCCCATAAGGAAAAAGTCAACAATTTCCACAAGAGGCTCCGGGTTATATGCACAGGGTCCTCCGGCACAGACAAAAGGCACGCCCTCTCCCCTGTTTTTTGTTTCAAGGGCAATGCCGCCAAGATCAAGCATGTTCAAAATGTTTGTGTAGCACATTTCGTACTGAAGTGTGAAGCCTACAAAATCAAATTCGTCTATGTTATCGCCGCTCTCTAAACCGTAGAGCTTCTGCCCACAAAGGCGCATCTGCTCCTCCATATCCTCCCATGGTGCAAAAACACGTTCAACCCACGTGTCTTCACGCTCGTTAAGCTGATGATACAAAATTTTCATGCCCAGGTGCGACATTCCCACCTCGTAAACATCGGGAAAACAGAACGCAAAACGGATTTTGCCCTCTTTTTCTTTCACAATACTATTTAGCTCACCGCCGGTATAGCGAACAGCCTTTTGCACTTTATTTAAAATAGAAGTATTCACCTGTATCAATTCCTTTAGTATTAAATTGCCTGATTTAATCACGCACATTTATATTATACATTAAAACCTGTAAATTGTCAATGGATTGACAAAAATGTAAGAAAAAATAAACAAACCACACTACATATTTACGAACCATACTGCTTTATACAGCATTTTTTATATTTTCTCTTGCATTTTTGAGTTTACTGTGATATAATTTAATATAGCAGTTTTTTTACAGAAAAGAAGGTTGAATTTAATGACAAAAATTGATATTTTTTCGGGATTTTTAGGTGCCGGAAAAACAACACTTATCAAAAAACTTATAAACGAAGCTTTTAAAGGCGAAAAACTTGTTCTTATTGAAAACGAGTTCGGCGAAATCGGCATTGACGGTGGATTCCTGAAAGATGCCGGCATCGAAATTACCGAAATGAATTCCGGATGCATATGTTGCAGTCTTGTAGGCGATTTCGGCAAAGCACTTAAACAGGTGCTTGAAACCTATAATCCTGACCGTATTTTAATCGAGCCCTCCGGTGTTGGAAAGCTTTCGGATGTTATAAAAGCGGTTAAGGATATTAACGATGAAAACGCTGTTTTAAACAGCTTTACAACTGTTGCAAACGCAAACAAATGCAAAATGTATATGAAAAACTTCGGCGAATTTTTTGGTGACCAGATTGAACACGCAAACTGTATTGTTCTCAGCCATACCGATGATATTTCCGAAGAAAAGATTGCAGCCTGCACCGAGCTTCTGCGTGAGCACAACAAGGATGCCGTTATTGTAACAACTCCCTGGTCACAGCTTGATGGTAAGCAACTTCTCGATGCGATGGAACACACAAACACACTTGAGAGTCAGCTTGAAAACCTTAAAAACGAGGATGTTTGTCCCGAATGCGGTCATCATCACCATCATCATGACCACGAGTGTTGCGGTCACGACCATGAACACGAGCACCATCACCACCACGAACACGGCGAAGAATGCGAATGTGGATGCCACGGTCATCACCACGAGCATGACCATGAGCACGGACATTGTCATCATGACGAGCTTCATCACGAGCCATCTCATGAACAGTGTCATGAAAAGCATCATCACGACCACGACCATCACCATCATCATGCAGATGAAGTATTTTTAAGCTGGGGCGTGGAAACCACACGCAAGTTCACAGCTGATGAAATCAGAAACGCTCTTTCTAAATTTGAAAACAGCGAAGATTTTGGCATGATTCTGCGTGCAAAAGGCATTATCGCCGCTACTGACGGAACATGGATTCATTTTGACTATATTCCCGGCACAATTGATGTACGCACCGGCAGTGCCGATATAACCGGCAGACTTTGTGTTATCGGTTCTGAAATTGACAAAGAAAAAATCGCCGTTTTATTTGGAATTTAATCTGAAAGGACTGTTTTTATGAGAGAAGTTCCGGTTTATCTGTTCACCGGGTTTTTGGAATCCGGCAAAACCTCTTTTATTCAGGAAACGCTTCAGGACGAGCGTTTTAATACCGGCGAAAACACCCTGCTTCTTGTTTGTGAAGAGGGCGAAGAGGAATATGACAAATCAAAATTCAAAGTAAAAAACGTATTTATTGAAACGGTTGAGGATATAGAGGATTTAAACCCCACAAACCTTTCAAACCTGTTAAACAAGCATCTTGCAAAACGGGTGCTTATTGAGTATAACGGCATGTGGATGCTTGACACTCTTTATCAAAATGTGCCCGAGGGCTGGATGATTTATCAGGAAATTATGTCTGCCGAAAGCAAAACCTTTGAAGCGTTCAACGCCAATATGCGCCAGCTTATGGTTGACAAGCTGCAAAGCTGTGAGCTTATTGTGTTTAACCGTTTTGACGATTCTTTTGACAAAATGACGTTTCACAAAATTGTGCGTGGTGTAAGCCGCCGCACGGATATTGCCTACGAATATCACGATGAGCACGTTGAATATGATGATATTGAAGACCCGTTACCTTTTGATATTGCTGCAAAAGTAATCGAAATCAAAGACGAGGATTATGCTATATGGTTCCGTGATTTTTCGGAAGAAATGAAAAAATACATCGGCAAAACAGTAAAATTCAAAGGACTTGTTGCCGCTGATAAACGCATAGAAAAAGGCAGTTTTATTGTGGGTCGTCCCATTATGGTTTGTTGCGAGGAAGATACATCTTATAGGGGGCTTATCTGTAAAAGTGATTTTACCCCCGAAAACCGTCAATGGGTAAACGTTGAAGCAAAAATTCTTATGCAGAAGCATAAACTTTACGGAGGCGAAGGACCTGTGCTTATTGCAAACAAGGTCGAGCCTGCCGAGGCACCTGAAAACGAGGTTGCAACGTTTTATTGATAAAACAAACGAAGCAGTAGCAAAATGATTTTATTTGCTACTGCCCTGTTTTATAATAATTTAAAATACCCGTCGATTACTGCCGAGGAATTTGCGGCGGCTTTTTTTACAAATTCGGGATAATCCATAAATGCGCTGTCATCGGCACTGTCGGAAATTGAACGGATAACAGCAAAATTAACGCCGTTTATATAACACACATGACCGATACTTGCGCCCTCCATTTCGCAGGCAATTGCATCAAAATTATCAACGATTTTCTGTTTTTTATCTTTATCACTCATAAACTGGTCGCCGGAGGCGATTGTGCCTCTTGTGCGGTTGATTCCCAGATTATCAATGCTTTTTTCAATTTTTTCCACGGTTTTTATATCTGCCGGGAATTTTATCACGTTTATACCCGAAACAAGGCCTACCGGGTCGCCCAGGGGCGAGGTGTCCATATCGTGCTGAACAACGTCCGATGCCACAGCAATATCCGCAATCGAAAGTTTATCGGTAAGTGTTCCGGCAACACCAACGTTTATGATAACATCCGGGTTATATTTAAGAATCATTGTTTGGGCACACACAGCCGCAAAAACCTTGCCTATTCCGCAGACTGCCACAACTGCATCGTGCCCGTGGATTTTTCCGCTGACAAATTCAATTCCGCTGACTGTTTCTGTAGTCGGATTTTCAACGGTAGATTTTATTTTATCAATTTCAACCTGCATTGCACCGATTATACCTATCATTGCTTTTCTCCTTTATACATAAAATCTATTTCTCCGTAATTTTTAAGCACATCAAGATAACGATTCGCTTCTGTTTTTGCCGAATTTATATCAAGATTTTTATAGTTTCCGCATTCAATTTCACTTGCGCCGAAAACGTCTCCGGCGTGATTTATTATTTTTTCAAGAGTATTTTCTATTACTTCCAAAACTTTTTTATCGTCCGCATTTCGCACCAGCAGATAAAACCCTGTCTGGCAACCCATGGGTCCGAAATAAATTACATCGTCCGCAATTTCACTGCTGCGCACATATGTTGCAAACATATGCTCAAGAGAATGCATGGTTATATTATCCATATAATCGCCGCAGTTGGGACGGCGTGTTCTCATATCGTATGTGGTTACATCGCCGTCTTTTCGGGAAATATAAATGCCCGGCGTTATATAGCGATGGTCAACCTCAAAGCTTGCAATTTTTTTTATTTTCTTTTCCATACTAATTTTCCTTTTTTGTAAAAATGCCGCCGTGCCAAAGCCCGGCAGCATTTTTTAAGTAGATTTAAATTATTTTATTTTCATGCTGTCGATGAATGTAGGATCGACTCTGTCTGCATGAGCTTCTTTCTTTTCGGGATACATTTCGTAGTAAGCTTCAACTGCAGCATTGATTTTGTCTTCGTACTCTTTGAATGCTTCAGCAGCTGTTTTGTTACCTGACCATACTTCGTTTACAAATATAACCTGACCGTTGTCAATACCGTCTGCGAGGTACTGGAGTGGCTGCGGTTCTCTTGCTTCATCTGCTGTGAGAGCTGCAAATTCTTTCCAACCATGTTTAGCATCAGCAGGAAGTTCAACATCTTTAACAATATCCCAGTTCCAGGGGAGGCTTACGCCTGCTGTATATGTAGCAATTGTATGTTCGTCAGAAGTAGACCATTTGAATACTGTTTCCATAGCATCAAGTCTGTCTCTTGCAGCTGCGTTCATGAGTGATGTACCGCCAACGTCCATTCTTGATTTGTAAACTACATTTTTGTCAAGAAGCGGATAATGAGCTACGCCCCAGTCACATGTTGCAGGGAACTGGTCGTTAAATACACCAACGTCAAATGAGAATGCGAGTTTCATACCGATGATACCATCAGAGAATCTTGCACGAGCAGGGTCATTGTCAACAGCTTCAGCATCCGGATATACGCTGCCGTCGTTTTTCATATCAACCCAGTACTGAGCGATTTTTGCGATGTTTGTAAAGTCATATTTACCTGTTGTGGGGTTGTATTCTTTATAACCCTGTGAACGGATAACCGGGCTGGAAATGTCACTGCCGTAGAATCCTGTCCATTTAAGCGGAGCGATTGTACCATATTTGCCCTCAGCTTCGTTTGTAAGTTTTTTAGCATATTCACGGAACTCATCCCATGTTTCGGGAGGTGTGGGTTCGCCGTTTTCATCAACAATACCTGCTGCTTTAAACATATCTTTGTTATAAACCATACCCTGTGTTGTTGCACCGCTGGGTACTGAATATGTTTTGCCGTTATACTGGTTGATTTCTTCTTTAAGGAAACCGCTGTCTGCATATTTTGCAATTATTTCTGCACCGGTTGCAAATTCATCGATAGCAAGGAGATAATCCTGTTCTACAAGAGAACGGAAGTTACCGCCGCCGAGGAAATCAGGGGCCTGACCTGTCGAAAGGGCAACGTCCATGTTCTGTGTGATTGTGCCGCCTTCTTTAAATTCTACACGATACTCAATATTTTTTTCTTTACCGATTGTTTCGTTAAATTCTTTAGCGAGTGCCTCGGTAACTTTCTGTGCGTGGGTGTTTCCATCCCATTTTGTGATGATAGTTTTACCATCTGCTGTTGTTTTACCTTCTTCTTTTTTTCCACAGCCTGCAAATGATGTAGCGAGCAGAGCCACACTTACAACTGCGGATGCAATTCTTGCATACTTGTTCACTTTTAGCTCCTCCTTGAAACTTTTTTAGTTGTTTTGTTATAAAGCGTATGTACACCTTTAAAAAGGTTACCATATTCTTATGGTAATATTATATCACCATTTATGCACTTTGCATAGATATATATTTCGTAAACTTTTACGTTTATGTTTTGTAAACATAACGGTTTTGTGGTCATAACCACCGGCCGTGCCGGTGGCTTGCACAGCCCCCTTGGGGCATTTTGCCTGCGGGGCCTATAGGCTCATCGAAAGATCCGCCAACCGCACATCTTTTACAGGCTTGCCCCTAAAGGGGCTCTTTTATTGTGTAGAGAAGTCTGACGAAGGAGGACTTCTCTACACAATAAAACAACCCGCATTTTATGCGGGTTGTTTTTATAGTTTTAGAACTCAGATTATTTAATTCTTATGCTTTCAACAAAATCAGGATTAATTCTGTCGGCATGAGCTTCTTTCTTTTCGGGATATGCTTCATAGTAAGCTTCAACCGCTGCATTAACTTTTTCTTCGTATGCTTTAAATGCTTCAGCAGCTGTTTTCTTACCTGCCCAAACTTCGTTAACAAACACTGTCTGACCGTTATCGAGACCGTCTGCGAGATACTCAAGTGCCGGTGCTTCCCTTGTTTCATCCGCTGCGAGAGCTGCAAATTCTTTCCATCCGTGTTTTGCATCAGCAGGAAGTTCAACATCTTTAACAATATCCCAGCTCCAGGGGAGGCTAACACCGGCTACATATGTAGCAACTTCATGCTCATCAGAAGTTTCCCATTTAAATACAGTTTCCAGAGCATCAAGTCTGTCTCTTGCAGCAGCATTCATAAACGAAGACCAACCTACATCCATTCTTGATTTGTAAATCACATTTTCATCAAGAAGCGGATAGTGAGCTACACCCCAATCACATGTTGCAGGGAACTGGTCGTTAAATACGCCAACATCAAATGAGAAAGCAAGTTTCATACCAATAACGCCGTCAGAGAATCTTGCACGAGCGGGGTCGTTGTCAACTGCTTCAGCATCAGGATATACACTACCGTCGTTTTTCATATCAACCCAGTACTGAGCGATTTTTGCAACATTTGTAAAGTCATATTTACCTGTTGTGGGGTTGTATTCTTTGTAACCCTGTGAACGGATAACCGGGCTGGAAATATCACTGCCGTAGAAACCGTTCCATTTAAGAGGAGCGATTGTGCCGTATTTGCCTTCAGCTTCGTTTGTGAGCTTTTTAGCATATTCACGGTAATCATCCCATGTTACGGGAGGTGTAGGTTCGCCGTTTTCATCAACGATACCTGCTGCTTTAAACATATCTTTGTTATAAACCATACCCTGTGTTGTTGCACCACTGGGAACACGATATGTTTTGCCCTTATACTGGTTAAGTTCTTCTCTGAAAAGGCCGCTGTCAGCATATTTAGCAATTATTTCTGCACCTGATTTAAGCTCGTCAACTGCAATGAGATAATCCTGCTCAACAAGTGAAAGAAAGTTGCCGCCGTAAAGGAAATCAGGAGCTGAACCTGTTGAAAGTGCAACTTCCATATTCTGTGTGATTGTGCCGCCTTCTTTAAATTCCACCTGATATTCAATATTGTTTTCTTTACCGATTGTTTCATTAAATTCTTTAACAAGAGCTTCTGTAACTTTCTGTGCATGGGTATTTCCGTCCCATTTTGTGATAATTGTTTTACCGTCTGTTGACTGTTTTTTCTCACCACAGCCTGCAAGTGCTGTTGCTACAAGTACACAGCTGAGTACTGCAGCAATGAGTTTTGCATACTTTTTCATATTTTCTGCTCCTTCTTGAAAGTTTGTTTTTACTAAACGCATGTATGCCTTAAAAAGACTTCTACATCGTTATAGTAACATTATATCACTATTTATGCAATTTGTATAGATATATATTTCGTAAACATTTATGTTTATATTATATAAACGCAAGTGCAAGATAATAGCCGCTACCAAAAACGGTAGCGGCTACGTATATTTAATAATTCACTTATTTAATTCTATTGTTAGCTACGAAGTCAGGATCGATTCTGTCTGCGTGAGCTTCACGAAGTTCAGGATATGCTTCGTAATAAGGCTCGATAGCGGCGTTAATAATTTCTTCACGTTCTGCAAAAACATCTGCAGCTTTTTTATTGCCTGACCATATATCTCTTACAAATACATTGTAGTTGCTTTCGATACCGTCATCCATGTATTTAAGAGCTTCAACAACAACTGCTGATTCGCCAACGAGTGATGCAAATTCTTTCCAACCTTTTTTCGCATCTGCGCCAAGCTCGATATCTGCAACAACATCCCAGCTCCAGGGAAGGAATACACCGTCTTTGTAGCAAGCTCTTACGTAATCATCAGATGTTACATATTTGAATACTGTTTCCATTGCATCAAGTTTATCTTTTGATGCCGCATTCATCAATGAGTTGCTTGCAACCCACATGGGAGCATTGTAAACTTCGTTTTCATCGAGAACAGGATAGTGAGCTACACCCCAGTCGCATGTTGCCGGGAACTGGTCATTGAATACACCAACGTCAAATGAGAATGCCATTTTCATACCGATGATACCATCAGAGAATCTTGCACGTGCAGGGTCATTGTCAACACCTTCTGCATCGGGGTATACACTACCGTCGTTTTTCATATCAACCCAGTACTGAGCGATTTTTGCGGCTGTGTCAAACTTGTATGTACCTGTTGTAGGGTCATAATCATAGAAGCCCTGTGAACGTACAGAAGGACTTCTTACATCACTGTCATAGAATCCGCTCCATTTAATAGGAGCAATTGTACCGTATTTGCCTTCAGCTTCGTTTGTGAGCCTTTTAGCATATTCACGGAACTGTTCCCATGTTTTGGGAGGTGTGGGTTCGCCGTTTTCATCAACAATACCTGCCGCTTTAAACATATCTTTGTTGTAAACCATACCCTGTGTTGTTGCACTTACAGGTACGGCATAGGTTTTGCCCTGATAGCGGTTTACTTCATTAATGAAAAGACCGGTATCTTCGTATCTTGCAATAATTTCTTTGCCTGATTTCAAATCATCAACAGGGAGAAGATAGCCCTGTTCTGCCAGTGCGGGAAGGTTTCCGCCGTAAAGGAAATCGGGAGCCTTACCTGTTGAAAGAGCAACGTCCATGTTCTGAACGATTGTGCCGCCTTCTTTGAACTCTACCTGGTATTCAATGTTGTTTTCTTTACCGATTGTTTCGTTAAATTCTTTAACAAGTGCTTCGGTAACTTTTTGTGCATGGGTGTCGCCATCCCATTTTGTAATGATGGTTTTACCGTCTGATGTTGACGGTTTTTTCTCACCACAGCCTGCAAATGCTGTTGCTACAAGAGCACAACTGAGAACTGCCGCTGTAATTTTTGCATATTTTTTCATTCCTGTTCCTCCTTCAGAACATATTTTATATTATACATTATATCACAAGAAAACACATTTGAAAAGAGGACAATTTTTGTCCGCTTTTTTAATCGAAACAACCTATTAATTCTTATCACAAATTTTTAAGTTCTTTTTCAAGAATTTCAAGTGCCCTGCCACGGTGGCTTATGCTGTTTTTTTCGTCTGCCGTAAGCTCCGCAAATGTTTTACCGAAACTTTCAACAAAAAACACCGGGTCATATCCAAAACCATTTTCTCCTGCCGGGTGTCTTGCTATAACGCCCGGGCACTCTCCCCTTACGCAAATTTTTCTGCCGTCAGGGAAAATCATTGCAATAGCACTTACAAACCGTGCACCACGGTTTTCTGTATCTTTCATTACATCAAGAAGCTTGTTTACTCTGTCTTTATCGCTTCCCGGTGCATACCGTGCCGAGTAAACTCCGGGGCCGCCATCGAGAAAATCCGTTTCAAGTCCCGAATCGTCTGCAATAACAGGAATACCTGCTTCTTTTGCAAAGGCTTCTGCTTTTATTAGTGCATTTTCTTCAAAGGTTGTACCGTTTTCTTCCGGGTCAAGGGTTATTCCAAGCTCTTTCGGAGTAACCGGCTCATAACCCAGTGGAGTGAGTATCTGACGGAATTCACGCACTTTATGTTCATTGTTTGTTGCTGCCAGAACTTTCATTTTAAAACCCTCATTCTGCCGAAATTATATAGTAATAAACATCCTGTCCGCCATTTTGAACATATACTTCGCTGTCCGGATACTCAGACTCAAGTTTTGAAGCAAGTTCGTTAGCTGTTGCTTCATCTGTTTCTTTACCAAAATACAGTGTTATAACTTCGGTATCCTCATCACAGATGTTTTTACACACATTTACAGCAACTTCGTTTACACTGCCGCCTGCTGTAACAATTTTTTTGTCATTGAGGCCGATAATATCGCCCTCTTTCATTTCAACATCCTCAAATTTACTGTCACGCACTGCATAAGTTACAAGACCGGTTTTTATATTTTTTGCCTGTTGTGTCATTTCTTCTGTATTATCGTCCGCATCAGCCGTAGAATCAAAAGCAATTACCGCCGCAATACCCTGAGGAACAGTTGTTGTGGGAATAATACGGACATCACAGTCCACAAGATTTTTTGACTGTTCTGCCGCAAGAATTATGTTTTTGTTGTTAGGAAGAATGTAAACCACGTCCGCATTTTCCGATTCAATTGCATCAGCAATATCACCTGCGCTGGGGTTCATTGTCTGTCCGCCTTCAACAATTTTTGAAACACCAAGCTCGCCAAAAATCTCGCTGAAACCTGCTCCTGCCGAAATTGCAACAATGGCATAGGGTTTCTTTTCTGCCGGTTTTGCCGGAGCCTGTGGTGTAGCATCAGCCATTCTTTCGTTATGTTCATAACGCATATTGTCAATTTTGATATTGATAAGACTGCCCACTTTAAGTGCCGCCTCAATAACAATACCAGGGTTGTTTGTGTGAATATGTGTTTTTACAACGTCAAAATCCTCAACAACTATCATACAGTCGCCAAGAGGAGTAATTGTTTCACGATATTTTGCCACATCAGCTGATTCACTATTTTTCTCTATAATAAACTCTGTGCAGTAGCCAAACTTAATATCTTCACTGCCTTCGCTCTGCACAGCAACACTGCTTGCCACCTCTGTCTGTGCATCGGTTGTTTCAATTATTTTACCTGTTTCAAGAGTATACAGCATGCCCTCAAGTATACGAAGCCATCCCATACCACCGGAGTCAACAACGCCGGCTTCTTTAAGTTTAGGCAAAAGTTCGGGAGTTTTATCAAGCGAAATTGATGCTCCCTCACAGGTTTTTTTGAAAACAACCTTGACATCGTTCGATTTTCCTGCCGCTTCAAGAGCTGCCGTTGCCGCATCTTTTGCCACTGTAAGGATTGTACCCTCAGTCGGTTTCATTACGGCTTTATATGCCGATTTTGATGCCGATTGCATGGCATTTGCCAATTCCTGTGCGTTAATTTCGGTTTTACCCGCAAATCCTTTAGAAATACCTCTGAAAAGCTGCGAAAGTATTACACCCGAGTTACCTCTTGCACTTTTAAGTGTAGCACTTGCAATTTTATCACTGCACACGCTTATACTGCTTTCATTAAGGCTTTTTGCCATTTTCGAAGCCCCACTCATTGTAAGGTACATGTTTTTTCCTGTATCGCCGTCCGGCACCGGAAACACGTTAAGTCTATCTATTTCTTCTTTATAGTTTGACAAATTGTTTGCTGCTGATATTATCATATCGCAAAACAGCTTTGCGTTAATATTCATCTGAAAATCCATAGCCTTTCTGCCCACATTTTAATACGGTTGCACAGCCTGATGTGGACAAACAGCCGTGCAATCTTATTTTGTATAAACCGTTAGTCTAAATCTCTTATTGTTTCAACATGCACATTAAGACGACCAACTTCAACACCGGTAAACTCTTCTATCTGATATTTTACACTGCTGCGTATACCATGACTTACCGATTGCATATTTATGCCGTAGGTTGTTGCAATGTGTATATCAATTGCAATTTTGCCCTGTTCGGATTTAATTTTAACGCCTTTTGAAAGTGCCGAGATATTATCTGAATTTAAAATTTTCGCAGATTTTCCTGCTGTAAATCCGATAACGCCGTAGCATTCGCGTGCTATATTTGTTATTATTTTAATAAACACGCTGTTTGATATTTTAATATCCCCTTTGCTTGTTTTTACTGAAATTGCCATGTGTCAAATCTCCTTCCTGATGTTTGTAATGTATTAACCCTATTTTGCCAGTTTTAGGGTGAACTTAAACTCTGTAAGTCCGCCTTTTTCGCTTTTAACCGTAATGTTTTGATTGTGCATATTAATAATGCTTTTTACTATATAAAGCCCCAGTCCGGCACCGGTTTTGTCCTTACTGCGGGATTTATCACTTTTATGAAATCTCTGCCATATCTGCTCGATTTCCTGCGTATCAATGCCCTCACCGGAATTTATGACCGATATATATACAGTGTCACCTCTTATAGAGGTTTTTAAACATATATCTCCACCATTGTCGGTAAATTTAACTGCATTGTCTATTAAATTTGTAAGCACTCTTTCAATACTGTCCGGTGCTGCATAAACATACGTAACTTCATTTGCCAGCGTAAGCTGAACATCTATATCTTTTTCTTCTATACGGTTTTCAAATTTTATAAGTGCAAGACGCAATCTTTCATTTATATCAAATTTTTCAAAAACCATTTTGCTGTTACCGGACTCAATACGTGCAACGTCAAGCAAATCGTTTACAAGCCGTGTAAGACGTTTTGTTTCATTTACAACAAGAGTTATATATTCGCCACGTTTTTCTTCGGGAACAGTACCGTCTGCAATTCCCTGCATAAACCCGGTGATTATTGTCATAGGAGTGCGAAGCTCATGAGACACGTTTGCAATGAAATTTTTACTTGTCATATCCAGATTTTCAAGAGAAGATGTCATTTTATTGAAGTTATATGACAGCATACGCATCTCCGGCGACCCGTGAAGATTGATTTTCTTGCTGTAATCACCTTTTGAAACAGCTTTTACAGCTTTATCTATTTCTCTTATGGGTTTTGAAATTTGTCGCGTAATAACAAACCCTATACAAAGAGCACAGCTAAGTGCCACAACCATTGCCCACCATATAAGCCTGAAAACCTCATCTTTAAGCTGTGAAAGCCTGGGTGCAGGTGCTGCACAGAAAATGCCACCCTCAACAATGCCCTGTGTTACAATAGGTTTACCGAGCACAAGTGTTTCAAAATCAAAAAAATCTTTAAATCCGCTTGTATCATAAACTGCCTCACCGTCAACAACCTTATCAACAAGCTTCTGCGGAAGCGGCTGATTTATATACTTATAGGTATTGCTTGAACAGGCGCTGATTTTGCCGTTGCGGTCAAAAACTATTATATAGCTTTTTGTATTTCGGCTGTAAAAATCAACAATTATCCCATAGTGGCGGTGTGCCTGTTCATAGGTATATGACTGACTTCTTGCAAATTCAAGAGAATCAAGAGTTCCCTGTGCAGTAGCTTCAAGCTGTTCTGTTATATTTTTACGGAAATACCCTTCAAGGCTGTAATTAAGCACCAAAATCATTGTGGCAAACACCGCCAGAACAAGTGCAACAAGCTGTGCAAATATCTTAACGTTGGAATTTCTCATTTTTCATCTCCGACAATCAGAATAATTATTTGACTTCAAATTTATATCCTACGCCCCAGACGGTTTTAAGCGTCCAGCCGCTTTCTGCCGGTTCAATTTTTTCACGGATTCGTTTTATATGCACGTCAACCGTTCTGGAATCTCCGAAAAAGTCATATCCCCATATTTCATCAAGAAGCTGTTCTCTTGTGAACACCTTGTTGGGATTACATGCCAGAAAATACAGCAGTTCAAGCTCTTTCGGCGGAACATCAACGGTTTTACCGTTTATCTGCAATTCATAATTTTCCTGATTTATTTTTATATTCTCATATTCAATTTCTTTTTCGTTTGACATTCCGTCGGTTTTGCCGTCGCATCTGCGCATAACAGCTTTTATGCGTGCTACAAGCTCACGGGTATCAAAGGGTTTTGAAATATAGTCATCCGCACCCAGTTCAAGCCCTAAAACCTTGTCAAAGGTATCATCCTTTGCTGTAAGCATAATTATCGGAACGTTACTGGTTTTTCTGATTTCGCGGCAGACCTCAAACCCGTCCATACCGGGAAGCATTATGTCAAGGAGCACAAGTGACGGTTGCATAAGACGCACTTTATCCACACCTGCATTGCCGCTGTTTGCTGTTTCAACGCTGTATCCTTCTTTTTCAAGATACATACGCACAAGCTCGCAAATATTATAATCGTCATCAATAACAAGTATTGTTTCTGCCGCCATTCCTACTTCCTCCAATACATTATACTTCATTGTAATTATACATCATTTTTTGATGCAAGTCAATAGATTAAACATTTTTTGTGTAATTTTAATAAAAATTCTTACCGATATTTTCCAAAAAAACACTTGCTTATTTATAAATTTATGGTATAATATATAATGTAACATTTTTTGGAATTATAAAACCATAATATTTTGAAAGGACACTTATAAATGAAACTTGGTATAGTAGGACTTCCCAACGTGGGAAAAAGCACACTTTTCAATGCAATCACCAAAGCAGGTGCCGAATCGGCAAACTACCCCTTTTGTACAATAGAACCTAACGTGGGTGTGGTTGATGTTCCCGACAAACGTCTTGATGTTCTAGCACAGATGTACAATCCGAAAAAAATCACGCCTGCCTTTATAGAATTTGTTGACATCGCCGGTCTTGTAAAAGGTGCAAGCAAAGGCGAAGGTCTGGGAAACAAATTTTTGTCACATATCCGTGAGGTTGACGCAATTATTCACGTTGTACGTTGTTTTGACGACCCCAACATCGTTCACGTTGACGGCAGTGTAAACCCCATGCGTGACCTTGAAACAATAAACTTTGAGCTTATTTTAGCCGACCTTGAAATGGTTGAAAAACGTGCAGAGCGTGCAAAAAAACTTGTGCGTACTGCTGATAAAAAATATGCCGCTGAGGCTGATGTTCTTGAAAAAATCAAAACAACTCTCGAAGCCGGCAAATGTGCAAGAACTCTTGACCTTTCCGATGAAGAAAAAGCACTTATACGTGACCTTAATCTGCTGACACTCAAACCCGTTATCTATGCAGCAAATGTTGCAGAAGACGATTTCAAGGCAGGTATTGAAAACAACGAATATGTTAAAGCACTTGCAGAATTTGCTTTAACAGACGGTTCACAGGTTATGCCTGTTTCTGCCGCAATCGAAGAAGAAATTGCACAGCTTGACGACGAAGACAAACAGATGTTTCTTGCCGATATGGGGCTTGACCAGTCCGGTCTTGACAGACTTATTTCAGCAAGCTATACCCTGCTTGGTCTTATAAGCTATCTTACAGCCGGCGAACCTGAGGTAAGAGCCTGGACAATCAAAAAGGGCACAAAAGCTCCTCAGGCGGCAGGTAAAATCCATACCGACTTTGAACGCGGATTTATCCGTGCAGAGGTTGTTGCTTATGATGACCTTATAAACTGCGGTTCAATGACCGCCGCTAAAGAAAAAGGTCTTGTACGTCTTGAGGGAAAAGAATATGTCATGAACGACGGTGACATTGTTCTGTTCAGATTCAACGTATAAAATTTACAGTTTCAAGTATTTTTACAACATTTTTGGCAGATAATTTAAAACAGCGAACATATATTTTGTAAAAACACAATTTTTATTCAGGAGGTGACTGTCCGTGGATAATGTACTTGCAGAAATTCAGGCAGCCGAAGCCCGGGCGGCAGACACTGTTGCCAAAGCAAAAGAGGACGGTGCAAAAATCGTTGAGGATGCAAAATTAAAATGCACCGAAATTTTGGAAAGTAAAATCAAAGCGGCTCACGATGCGGCTGACAAAACTGTTGCTGATGCAAAATCCGAGGCTGATTTGCTTTATCAGAAAATACTATCGGAATACAACTCTGATTGTGAAAAAACAGAAAAAACCGCACAGGCAAACATATCTGCCGCCGCGGATGCTATTATTAAAAATCTGGTTTAATCCGGCACGGATTAAAATTTAATTTAAGGAGGTGCCGAAATTGGCAATTGTACCGATGTCAAAAATCAGCATTTTCGGGCATAAAAGCGAACGGTCGGCTGTTATCCGCCGATTGCAGCTTTGTGAAAATGTTGAAATTGCATCACTTCCCGACGGTATAGAGACCGAGGATGTTTCAAGCGAACTTGCCATAATTGAAAGACAGATTACGCTTATTTCCGGCGCATTGGGAATATTAAAGCCTTATGACAAAACAAAATCGGGGCTTTTTAAATCAAAAGACGAAGTTGACAGCGATGCTTACAAAAATGCAAAGAAAAACCGCGAAGAAATTTTAAAATATGTTTACAAAGCAGTAAACACAAACAAAAAAATTTCCGAGGATACTGCCGCTATTGCAAGGCTCAAAGGTCAGATTTCATCTTATGAGCCATGGCAGGCTTTTGATATTCCTCTTGATTTTTCGGGAACAAAAAACACCTATGCATTTATGGGCAGTATTCCGTCATCGGTTAATTTTGATGCAATGTGTGGCGAGCTTGAAGAAAAGTTTCCGGAGATTTTTGTAACCCTTGTAAACCAAAATCCCGATGCACTTGCTATCGCGGTTTTCTGTATGAAAGCCGACCGGTTTGATGTGGAAAGCATGCTTCGCAGCTTCGGATTTTCAAAACCGTCTTTTGAGCTTTCTTCAAACAATGCAAAAATGGAAATTGAAAAAATCAACGCACGCATAGCCGGGCTTGAAAAATCCATTGAAGACAGCAAAAAAAATTTGGAGCTTTTATGTGATAAAAAGCAGGATATTCAGCTTTTGTACGATTATCTGCTTACTGCACGGGAACGCAGAAACGCACGAAGTAAAATCGGAAGCACCGACCAGACCTTTGTTATTGACGGATTCACTCCCACCGGGGATGCAGAGAAAATCAGAGAAAGTCTTGAATCAGAATTTTGCTGTCATGTAATTATCGGTGAAATCGGTGAAGACGAGGCTATGCCAATCAAGTTTGACAACAATGCATTTGTTGCTCCCGTTGAGCCGGTTACCGAAATGTTCAGCTATCCCAGCAAAAACGACGTTGACCCCAACCCGGTAATGTCAATCTTCTACTACATTTTCTTTGGACTGATGCTCAGTGATGCCGGGTACGGCTTACTGCTGTTTTTCGGTGGCTTGTTTATTACAAAAAAATTCAGACCCGAAGGCACAATGGGCAAAATGATTAAAATGTTTACTATATGCGGAATAGGCACAACTTTCTGGGGTGCACTTTTCGGCAGCTGGTTCGGGGATATTATCCAACAAGTAGGCAAAACTTTTTTTGGTGTACAAATTGGCGAGCTGGGTATTTACAATCCTATCACAGACCCGATGCCGCTGCTGATTTTATCCTTTGTTTTAGGCGGCATTCACTTGTTTACGGCAATGGGCGTAAACTTTTACAACCTTTGCCGACACGGCAAGGTGTGGGACGCAATTTTCGACATAGGCTTCTGGTATCTGTTTTTAATTGGGTTAATTCTTATAATACCAATGGCTCCCCTTGGCACAGGTATTTTAGGCACAGTAGGCAAATATATGGCAATTGCCGGTGCTGTGGGGCTTGTTCTCACACAGGGTAGAAGCAAGAAAAACATTTTTGCCAGAATTTTAGGCGGATTTACGGGGCTTTATTCCGTAACATCCTACCTCAGTGATATTCTGTCTTATTCAAGACTTCTTGCACTGGGACTTGCAACAGGCGTTATTTCAAACGTTGTAAACACAATGGCGGTTATGGGCGGAAACAGCATAATTGGCGTTATCATGCTGATTGTAATATTCATATTTGGACACACGCTCAACCTGCTTATCAACCTGCTTGGTGCATATGTTCACACAAACAGACTGCACTATGTGGAATTTTTCCAGAAGTTTTACGAAGGCGGCGGCAAGAAATTCACCCCCTTCGGACTTAATACAAAATACACAAAAACAAAAAAACAAAATTAATTTTTAGGAGGAAAATCAAATGTTAGGAACAGTTTTAGCAACAATCGGTGCGGCACTTGCCGTAGTTCTTTCGGGCATAGGCTCTGCAAGAGGAGTAGGTATGGTTGGTGAGGCCGGTGCAGGCGTAGTAACAGAAGACCCCGGAAAGTTCGGTCAGATTCTCGTACTCCAGCTTCTTCCCGGTACACAGGGTATTTACGGCATTATCACAGCATTCCTTATTTTGAGCAACATCGGTATTATCGGCGGCGGCAGTGCAGACATCACATGGCAGACAGGTCTGCTTTATTTCGGTGCGGCACTTCCCATTGCAATTGTTGGTTATTTTTCTGCAATTGCACAGGCTCGTGCAGCAGCAGCCGGTGTAAGCATCGTTGCAAAAAAACCCGAAGAAATGTCAAAGGCAATTACATTCTCTGCAATGGTTGAAACATACGCCGTTTTTGCACTTCTTATTTCACTTCTCGCAATTTTCGGTATTGCAGCTTTATAATTCATAACAAGTCTGTAAATTAAAACAGACAGAAAGGCTACGGATACAAAATGAACAGTCTTGAAAAACTGACATCAAAAATTGAAGACGGTGCAAAATTACAGGCTGACGAAATAATTAAAGAGGCTTCATCTCAGGCTCAGGAGCTTATTTCTCAGGCAGAAGCACAGGCTAAAACTGCGTGTGATAAAATCCGCGCTGATGCCGAAAATTCTGCACAGAGCATTCTTCGCAGTGCTGATTCGCAAGGCAATTTAGACGGCAGAAAAAATCTTCTTTCTTCCCGTCGCAAAATGATTGATGCGGCATTTGCAAAAGCCAGAGAAACACTCCTTGCACTTTCCGATGCAGATTATTTCGATTTTATTTTAAAAACCGTCAAAAAAATATATAGCGGCTCTGATGCCGAAATTATCCTTAATAAATCCGATATTGCACGTATGCCGGCAGATTTTGAAAAAACTCTTGCTGAAATTTCGGGCGGTAAAATCACTTTATCAACCGAACCGGGCAGCTTTGACGGCGGATTTGTTTTAAAATACGCATTTCTTGAAGAAAACTGCACTCTTGATGCACTTTTGCGTCAGAGCAGGGAAACTCTTGAAGACACAGCAGCAAAAATTCTATTTGCTTAAAGAAAGGATGCTTTCCGATGAAAGAAACATCATATGCATATGCGGTCGCAAGACTGCACGCCATCGAAAACTCCCTGCTTTCCCAAGCTGACATGGAGATGCTTATTTGTGCAAAAAGCCCATCCGAATGCATGAGAATTCTTGCAGACAAAGGATATTCAAGCGAAAGTGCAAATGCTTCTCCCGAAGAAATTTTTGCAAACGAAACAAAAAAAATGTGGTCACTTATAAATGAACTTGTGCCGGACTGCAAAGTATTTGACATATTCATTTATAAAAACGATTTTCACAATTTAAAGGTTATAATGAAAGGGCTGGTCAGCGGCAAACCCTACGAGGGACTTTTGCTGTCCCCCACAACCGTTGATACAGAGCTTATTAGCCGGGCTGTTACGGACAAAAACTTTGCTATTTTGCCCGAAATGATGGCAACAGCCGCAGACGAGGCGTATTATGCACTCACCGCCAACGGTGACCCGCAAATGTCGTCTGTGATTATTGACAAGGCTTATCTTACGGCGTTTTATAATGTTGCATCAGAAGCTGGTGAAGATTTTCTCAAAAAACTTGCCGACCTGACAATTGACAACGCAAACGTTAAAACTGCTGCAAGATGCAGCAAAATCGGCAAGGACATGACCTTTGTATCGAAATGCCTCGTTCCTTTGGGAAGTTTCGATATTTCCGGTCTTGCCACAGCCGCAGGCGGCGGTTTTACGGCGGTTAAAGAGTTTTTAGCATCAACCGTTTACGGCCGTATGCTTGAAGAAGCCGGCGACGATTTCTCGGTGTTTGAAAAGCTTTGCGACAATCTCATTATGAACTTTATCCGTGATGCAAAATATGCTTTTTTCGGTATAAAACCGATTGTTGGCTTTATTTTTGCAAAAGAAACCGAAATCAAAGCACTTCACATTATAGTTTCGGGCAAATTAAGCGGTCTTGACGAAGAAATGCTCAGAGGGAGGCTGAGAATGCTTTATGTATAAAATAGGCGTTATCGGCGACAAAAGCAGTGTGCAGGGTTTTCTTGCAATCGGGCTTGACATTTTTGTTTGTGACAACAAAGACTTGGCCGAAGAAACTCTTGCAAAATGTGTAAAAAATGATTATGCAATTATTTATATAACCGAACAGCTTGCAGCATTAATTCCTGACGAAATTGAAAAATACGGTCAGTTGCAGTTGCCTGCTATTATACCGATTCCGGGTTTTAAAGGAAGTTTAGGTATTGGCATGGCAAATGTAAAAAAATCTATTGAACGGGCTGTAGGCTCTGATATTATATCTAATGAATAGGCGGGTGACATACCTTGAATAACGGTACTATTTTAAAGGTCTCCGGACCTTTGGTTATTGCAACCGGCATGCGTAGTGCAAACATGTTTGACGTTGTGCGTGTAGGCAATGACAAACTTATCGGCGAAATTATCGAAATTCACGAAGACAGGGCATCAATTCAGGTTTATGAAGAAACCTCGGGCATAGGTCCCGGCGAACCTGTTGTTTCAACCGGTGAACCACTCAGCGTTGAGCTTGGTCCCGGTCTTATAGGACGTATTTATGACGGTATCCAGAGACCTCTTTCTGACATTATGGAAAAAGCCGGCAACAATCTGCAAAGGGGCGTTGAGGCACCGTCAATAAACAGAACCGACAAATGGCATTTTACACCTGTTAAAAACAAAGGTGACGCTGTTATCGGCGGCGATGTTATCGGTACAGTTAAAGAAAACGATGTTGTTACAATAAAAATAATGGTGCCACCTAATATAAGCGGTGTTATTGAAAATATTTATGAAGGCGATTTTACCGTTGACGAAACAGTCTGCGTTATAAAAGACGAAACCGGCAAAGAAACAAGCATTTCTCTTATGCAGAAATGGCCTGTTCGCCGTGGCAGACCGTACAGTGAAAAAATTCCGCCGGATATGCCGTTGCTCACCGGTCAGCGTGTTATTGACACGGTGTTCCCCATTGCAAAAGGCGGTGTTGCTGCTATTCCCGGACCTTTTGGAAGCGGAAAAACCGTTACACAGCATCAGCTTGCCAAATGGTCAGAGGCTGATATTGTTATCTACATCGGTTGCGGTGAACGTGGTAACGAAATGACCGATGTTCTTAACGAATTCCCCGAAATCAAAGACCCACGCACGGGCAAATCTCTTATGGAACGTACCGTGCTTATTGCAAATACATCGGATATGCCTGTTGCGGCACGTGAAGCCTGCATTTATACAGGTATAACCATTGCGGAATATTTCCGTGACATGGGCTATGGCGTTGCTATCATGGCAGACTCCACCTCACGTTGGGCAGAGGCTCTGCGTGAAATGTCCGGCCGTCTTGAAGAAATGCCCGGTGAAGAAGGCTATCCCGCATATCTTTCAAGCCGTCTTGCGCAGTTCTATGAACGTGCCGGCAGAGTTAAAACCATCGGCAGTGAAAAAACCGAGGGCTCCGTTTCGATTATCGGTGCAGTTTCCCCTCCCGGCGGTGATATTTCCGAGCCGGTTTCTCAGGCAACACTTCGTATTGTAAAAGTGTTCTGGGGGCTTGACTCTTCACTTGCTTACAGACGTCACTTCCCTGCAATCAACTGGCTGACCAGCTATTCGCTGTATCTTGACAGCCTGTCTGACTGGTATCAGGGCAATATTGCTCCCGATTGGATGGAGCTTCGCAGTCGCATGATGAAACTTCTTCAGGAAGAAGCAGAGCTTGACGAAATTGTTAAACTCGTAGGTATTGATGCGCTTTCACCCGATGACAGACTTAAACTTGAAGCCGCACGAAGCATCCGTGAGGACTTCCTTCAGCAGGATGCCATGCACGAGGTTGACACATATTCTCCCCTTGCAAAACAGCATCTTATGATGAAACTTGTGCTTGCATTCTATGACAAAGCACTTGACGCTCTGCACCGTGGTGCAGAAATTGAAAAGGTTGTTGATATGCCTCTGCGTGAGCGTATCGGCAGAATAAAATATGTTGAAGCTGATAAAGTTCAGCGTGAATATGACGCAATTCTGATTGCGCTTGACACCGAGCTTGGCAGACTTTGCACGCAGGAGGGTGAATAATGGCTAAGGAATACAGAAATATAAAAGAGGTTGCAGGTCCGCTGATGCTTATTGAGGGCGTTGAAAACGTTACCTATAACGAGCTTGGGGAAATCGAGCTTGCAAACGGTGAAATCCGCCGCTGTAAGGTGCTTGAAATCAACGGCAGCAATGCGTTGGTTCAGCTTTTTGAATCTGCTTCCGGCATAAACATTTCAAACAGTAAAGTACGTTTCCTCGGCAGAGGAATTGAGCTTGGCGTTTCTCCCGAAATGCTGGGCAGGGTTTTTGACGGTCTGGGTCGTCCTATTGACGGTGGTCCGGAGGTTATTCCCGAAATGAGAATTGACGTAAACGGTCTTCCAATGAACCCCGTTGCCAGAAACTATCCTCAGGAGTTTATCCAGACAGGTGTTTCGTCAATTGACGGTCTTAACACACTCGTAAGAGGTCAGAAGCTCCCGATTTTCTCAGGCTCGGGGCTTCCCCATGCCAACCTTGCGGCACAGATTGCCCGCCAGGCAAAGGTACTGGGTAAAGATGAGAAATTTGCCGTTGTTTTTGCGGCTCTCGGTATTACATTTGAAGAAGCAAACTTCTTTATTGAAGACTTTAAAAAGACAGGTTCTATTGACCGTACCGTTCTTTTTATAAACCTTGCAAACGACCCGGCTATCGAGCGTATTTCAACACCCCGAATGGCTCTTACAGCCGCAGAATATCTTGCTTTTGAACGTGATATGCACGTGCTTGTTATTGTCACTGACATTACAAACTACGCCGATGCTCTGCGTGAGGTTTCTGCCGCACGTAAAGAAGTTCCCGGCAGACGTGGCTATCCCGGTTATATGTATACTGACCTTGCAACACTGTACGAACGTGCAGGCAGACAAAAAGGCAAAAACGGAAGCATCACGCTTATTCCGATTCTTACAATGCCCGAGGATGATAAAACCCATCCTATCCCCGACCTTACAGGTTACATCACCGAAGGTCAGATTATTCTTTCCCGTGAGCTTTACCGCAAAGGTATAACTCCGCCCATTGACGTTTTGCCGTCACTTTCACGTCTTAAAGACAAAGGTATTGGCAAGGGCAAAACCCGTGAGGACCACGCAAACACCATGAACCAGCTGTTCTCAGCTTATGCACGAGGCAAAGAGGCTAAAGAACTTATGGTTATTCTTGGCGAAAGCGCCGTAACAGACATCGACAAGCTTTATGCAAAATTTGCCGATGCTTTTGAAAACGAATATGTTTCACAGGGCTACAACACAAACCGGAGTATTGAAGAAACACTCACTCTCGGCTGGAAGCTGCTTTCTATTCTTCCCCGAAGCGAGCTGAAACGTATTAAGGACGAATACTTGGATGAGTATTACGGCAAAGTATAGGAGGTCGGCTGATTTATGGCAAGACTTCAGGTTAATCCCACAAGAATGGAGCTGACACGTCTTAAAAAGCGGCTTACCACCTCCATAAGAGGTCACAAACTGCTTAAAGATAAGCGTGATGAGCTTATGCGTCAGTTTCTTGACATTGTGCGTGACAACAAAAAGCTGCGTGCCGATGTGGAACGCTCCATTGAAAACGTAAACCGTCATTTTACACTTGCCGGTGCCGTTATGCAGGACGAAATCATGCAGGAGGCACTTATGCTTCCGAAGCAGGAAGTGTATCTTGATGTTAGCACGCAGAACATTATGAGCGTTGACGTTCCTGTTTTTGAATATAAAACAAAAAGTCCCGACGCCTCGGATATTTATCCTTACGGCTTCACCTACACATCCGGCGACCTTGACGATGCGGTAAGCGAGCTTGCGGAGATTATGCAGAAAATGCTCCGCCTTGCACAGATTGAAAAAACCGCCGGACTTCTTTCTCAGGAAATAGAGAAAACACGCCGCCGTGTTAATGCGCTGGAATATGTTATGATTCCTCAGCTTCAGGAAACTATCAAGTATATTTCAATGAAGCTTGACGAAAACGAACGTAGCAGCCGTGCAAGACTGATGAAAGTTAAGGATATGATGATAGAGCAGACTATCGAACAGAAAAAACAGGCACAATAATTTATTTAACAAAAGTAAGAGGCTGTAGCAAAATGA
>JAZNOL010000050.1:0-7915 GCA_045580815.1 Clostridia bacterium
GTTAGAACGCCAGCCTGTCACGCTGGAGGTCATGAGTTCGAGCCTCATTCGGGTCGCCAATACTTGCCTCTGTAGCTCAGTTGGTAGAGCAGGGGACTGAAAATCCCCGTGTCGATGGTTCGATTCCGTCCGGAGGCACCATTTTGGCTTTTAAAGTCAGAAAGGTGCTCGGAAATCGGAATTGCACGGAGCAAAATTAAATTGCGAAGTACATGGCAGTTTGGAAAAATTTATATGCGGGAGTGGCTCAGTGGTAGAGCGTCACCTTGCCAAGGTGAACGTCGCGAGTTCGAATCTCGTCTTCCGCTCCATTTACAAAAGACGCAAGCATTTGCGTCTTTTGTATTAAATAACTTAATATGGCACCATAGCCAAGTGGTAAGGCAGAGGTCTGCAACACCTTTACCCCCAGTTCAAGTCTGGGTGGTGCCTCCAAGGAAAATAGCGGTTTTCAGGGTTTTGAGAATCGCTATTTTTGTATCACGAAAAAGCGAGCCGAAATCCGGCTTGCTTTACTTTTTTCTTCAAAATATTGACAAACATTGCATGGTATTGTATAATCAAATTAGGAAACAACAACCTATACCTACGGTCACGACCTTATTGACCGTCGTAAAAACAACGAATCCCGTGACTATTTTGCATATTATTCTCATGACTACCACGGAAATGTAGCGAATGTAATATCCTTGTCTGCTTTGCAAAACAGTTACAACTACGATGCATTCGGAAACAGCACCGACTTAGTAACCTCGCAAACCTACAACCCCTTTGAATACTGTGGCGAATATGTCGATGGCGAAACAGGATTTCTTTATCTGCGTAACCGTTACTATGACCCATCAATCGGAAGATTCATTACCGAAGACCCCGCTAAAGACGGACTGAATTGGTATGTGTATTGTAATAGCGACCCGGTGAATTATATCGATCCTCTGGGGTTAGAGGGTAAGAGATATTATATAGTTGTATTCGCGGGGATTAATACAAATATCGGAAACTTTGAACATGTAGGAAAAAATATCGAAAAACATCTCTTGGATGAAAATTCGGATAATATGGTTAATTATATAACGATATATCCGTATGATAACTCTATATCTGGAGATGCGGTAGACGATACTATACAGGTTGGACGAAATGCGTATGAATTAAGTGGTAATTCTGTGACATATATGGCTGACCAAGTAAAAGAAGGCTATAATGGTGAAGATTACATACATTTCGTGGGGTATAGCGGCGGAGGTGTTGCGGCGAGTAAAACAGCAGAAAAACTTGAACAAAACGGATGGAAACCCAGTGTTAGTACTGTTGTCCGCTTGGGCTCTCCAAAACTATACGTTCGGTGGAACTGGTGGAGCAAAAGAACGGTAGATATAGCATGTCCCGGAGACGCTATATCGCTAATAAAAATGCCACGAGGATTTTTAAATATATCTGCTCCCAGGAAAACAATTAACGGTCTAAAATACGATATATTGAATCCGGCAGATGCCCATATGTCCTATTTCAGACAAGGGGAACGCTATGCCGATAAAGGCGGAGTCGAAAATATAACTAAAACTACATCATTAATCGTCAGAAGTTTTAAGTAGGTGATAAAATGAAGAAAGCAGTGATTATTTGCATATCTTTTGTTTTGATAATCATATTGTGGTTTATATACTTTAGATATTTACCAAATCAAGATAATAGCACGATATCGGAGGCTCAATTGAAAAGTAATATAAATTCCATCGCTCGAAAATATTCAAATATGTTTACAAGATGCATAATAAAAGAAAAAGATGAATATATTACTAATGATAATCAACGAGCTATTGATATATACGGTGCGGCAAGTATATTCATAAACACTGAACCAAGCGAGATTTACGGGATATTCGAGTGTTGGATGTTTCTAAAAGACAAAAAACTGCCGTATGATGTGGTAGCAATCTGTTGGAGTTACAACAGTGGTGGTTTAGATAACACATTGACACAATATACCACAATTACGAAATCGGAGTTTGAAGATATATACAATAGGGTAAATGTTAGTGGATTAGATAGAGAGCAAGCAGCACGGAAAATTGCTGATGTGTGGATGTCCGAAACAGGATATGTAAAAGAACAATCTTAAACAACAAACACATAAAAAAAGCGAGCCTAATTTCGGCAACCGTAGCGGTATTTTCTGCCCAAATCAACCCCGCCTAAAATTCCATAAAAATTACTATCAAAACAACACCATAAAATAAGCCAAAAAAAGACCGCATTGTTTGATGCGGTCTTAAATATATGATTGGCGCCTCAAGGCGTGAAAATAAACAATCCCCCTATATAACGGTGAACAAATCCAGTAAAAACGGACAATTGAAAAAAACACCCTCCTATGGTATAATAGAAATGAACTGCACCAGTTTGTGTGGACAGCACAAACTGGTGCAGTTCAATATCGGGGGGATGTATTTTTTTATTCATAAATTATCGGATAAAGCTGAACGGTGTTTCCACCGTCCACAACAAGCTCTGCACCTGTTGTGTTGCGTGCGTGCGACGCAAAATACCATGCCGCATCCGCCACATCTGCTCCTACGGCAACGTCTCTTATGGGCGTGAACCGTGAGGGTACATTTTTATAAAATTCGGGGTTTTTTTCCCATCTGTCGGTGCGAATCATGCCGGGCAATACTGCATTAACACGGATATTATATTTTCCCCAGTCAACCGCCATGGCACGCATCATTCCAAGCTGACCGCTTTTTGATGCGCTGTATGCAATTCTGTCAGGAATAGCACGGTATGCGGTGTTTGAGTTGATAAATATTATGTTTCCGCCGCCATTTTCTTTCATTCGCAATGCGGCGTGCTCGCAAAGGCAGTAGTTCCAGGTTATGTTTGTGTTGATAACACGCATAAAATCTGTCAGCGGATTTTCAAACGCCGCCATTCCAAGCCCCTGGTCAGCTGCATTGAGGATAAGTGTTTCTATAAAAATCCCCTTGCTGTCAAGAGAATCAAACAGCTCGTCAACAGATTTTTCGTCAACTGTCCGCTCGTCAAGCAGCGAATCTATGTGATAGCCGATAATCTGCACATCGGGGAATTTTTCTCTGTAAATTTTTTCTGCCGCATGAACTTTTTCGGCGTTTCTGCCGGTAAACACAACGTTCCAGCCTTCACCGGCAAATTTTTCAACTATGGCAACACCGGTGTTTATGCAAGCACCGGTAACAAGTGCTGTTTTCATATTTTCACCATCCTTAAAAATAAAACTGTGTTTTAGCCGGGCGGATGTCGGTGAGTGCACCTGTATAATGGCGGAGTGTATGCACCTGATAGGGGTGTTTCAAGCACTCTTCTTCATTAATTTCAATGCCAAGCCCCGGTTTGTCGGGGATTGTCATATAACCGTCTTTATATTCAAGATTTTCATCGGTAACATCTCCTCGCCACTCAACATCGCTGTACATAATTTCCAAAATACAGAAATTGGGACAGCTTGCCGCCAGCTGCAACGTTGCCGCATTGGCAACAGGACCCGATGGATTGTGCGGTGCAAAGCCGATATAACGGCATTCTGCCTCGGCAGCAATCTTTTTAAGCTCAGAAATACCGCCTGCGTGTGAAATGTCGGGCTGAATATAATCCGCCGCCATTTTGTCAAACATATGCTTGTAATCCCAACGTGAATAAAGCCGTTCACCTGCGGAAATTGCCACGGGAGATTTGTCTTTGACGGCTTTGAGGGCATCAAGATTATCCGGCGGAACAGGCTCTTCAAACAGCATGGGTTTAAACTGTTCAAGCTCTTTTGCAATTTTTATGCCGGTGGGAATGTTAAACCGTCCGTGACCTTCAATAAGCAGGTCAACATCGTTTCCTACCGCATCACGCACAGCCGCCACGCAACGCAAAGCCTTGTCAAGCTCTTTGTTTGAAATTTCAAGATAATTTTTGCCGAAAGGATCCCATTTCATTGCGGTGATGCCTTTCTGCACAGCAATTTTGGCTTTTTCGCCAAACTCTTCAGGCTCTTTTGCACCGGCAAACCAGCCGTTTACATAAATGCGTACCTTGTCGTGAACTTTTCCGCCAAGGAGCTGATAAACAGGGGTGTTTAAGAATTTGCCCAAAATATCCCAAAGTGCCGTTTCAACGGCAGAAAGTGCACTCATCAGCACAGGTCCGCCTCGCCAGTAAGCATCACGGTAAATGCTGTGCCAGTGCTGTTCAATGTTTAAAGGATTTTTGCCCACAAGGTATTCCTTAATGTGTTCAACTGCACCGAAAAGTGCCTTTTCTTTGTATTCAAGCGTGGCTTCGCCAACGCCGGTTATGCCCTCGTCGGTGTAGACCTTTACAAACACCCAGTTGGTGCGGAAACAGTCTACCGCAAAGGTTTTTATGTCTGTAACTTTCATGTTGTTCCCCTTTGGTTTGTATTGTTCTATGGTTTTCTCCGGTGGAAAGTTTGTTGGTTTTTTGAGATTGTACGGTCTAAAGCCTCTCCTGTGTAAGGAGCGCGAAGCTCGCACGGTAGTGAATGACAATTCGGGGAATTGTCAGAGCCGTGCGCGGGCGAACCGCAGTGAGCTTAATTTGAGCAAATGCGAAACGGAGAGGTTGTAAATCGGAACGGTCACGGACCGTTCCCTACGGGGTTGTACAGTCCAGAGGCTTCTCCTTGAGGAGGAGCTGTCGAACGCAGTGAGACTGATGAGGTGTAGCTCGCAAAGCAAGCGTTATTTTCCTCATTATCCGTCAACTTTCGGTTGTTACCGCTTCGCCAAGACTTAAGTCACGCACGGCTTTGCAAACGGGCGACCACACAGGGTCGCCCCTACGACCGTGTGAGCTTGGCACCCACAAGGGAAAAGGCTTTTTTACTTCACTATATCAAAAACTCTTACGTAATCTACCAAAAATGTATCGCCTATTGCTTCAAATGCCGCTTTAACCGGCTTATGTGCTTCGTGACGGTAGCCGTCAACCTCTGTTGAAATCAGTATAAATTCGGGACGTTTTGAAATTGCAGTTTCTGTTCTGCCGTCCTCTTTGCCGTCTACATAAAATGTGTAGCCGGTTTCGTCCCACAAAACGCCGAAACGGTGATACTTGGTTTTATCAAGCTCCATACCATTTCCTGTGGTAAAGCATTTGTTGTCAAGACCGTATCCGCCGGTAAACACATTGTGATGCACAATTTTTCCCGGCTTGAAGGATTCCATAATATCAATTTCAACGCCGGTTTCTGCCGGGTCAAGGGACGCACCGATGATGGGTGACTGCATCCAGAACGCACTCCACCAGCCGTCTTTTTGCTGCAAACGGCAACGACATTCAAAATATCCGTAGGTTTTTGTATAAAGATTTTCTTTCAGCTTGCCAATCTGCCATTGCAGGTCATCATCACCGAATTTGGTTTTCTGTACAGGCTCATCCATAAAATTATGACCCGTTTGAAGCTGCGAGGAAACAGGCATACCGTTTTCTTCAAGCATCGTAAAAACTGCGTTGCTGTTGCCGTCAAGAGTTACGCCCTTATCCGTCCATGCAGGATGGCGTTTGCCCATCATTGAAAGGCGGTAGTCCCATTTGGTGCGGTCAAGCTCGGTGCCGTCAAATTCGTCAGCCCAAACCAGTTTAAATTCTTTTCCGTCAGGAAGAAACGACGGTTCGTGATTTTCAACTTTGTATTCTTGCATATTGATTTCTCCTTTATTTTGTGTTTTTGTTTTATTTTCTTGTCCCGGGCGGATAGCTTCTCCACGTTTTTTCACCTCATCCACCGCAAGCGGTCCCCCTTCCCCTCAAGGGGAAGGCGTTGGTTTATTTCTCCTTATATTTTAATTTCCTTATAAAATTCCGGGACAATTTTTTTATCGTATTCCCAGGTGTTCATATCAATATCGTCAAACAGTCCGCAATGCATGGGCACGGCAACGGTGGGATTTATTTTTTCGCAAAACCGTTTTGCGTCCGCCATGTTCATGTTGTTTCCGACACCGTTTACCGGCAGAAAAATTGCGTCAATTTTTCCGGTAATATCATCAAAAATTTCTGTATTATAAAGTGTATCGCCGGTTATGTAAAGACGTTTGCCCTCGGCTTCAATTATAACACCGATGGGATGAACGTCGGAATGTTCAGCTTTTACGGCACAAAACCGCACATTGCCAACGGTAAATTCCGTGTGACGGTTAAACCGTATATAATTGTGGTTTCCACCGTGTTTGCGTACCGCTTCCCACGCTGCTGTGGGTGCAAGCACAAAAATGCTTTTTTCGTTTGAAAGATAATGCGGAAGAGTTTCCGGGTCAACGTGGTCAAGATGATTGTGAGTGCAGATAAGCACGTCGGGACAGATTTTAAGAAAACTCTCGTCCACGGGTTTTCGCCGCTTGTTTTTGGTTTCAACCTTTGCAACGCTGTCTGAAAGATACGGGTCGATAATAATTTTCAGTCCGCCGGCTTCAATTAAAAGCCCTGCCTGACCAAGCCATGTTATTTTCATAATTTTTCTCCTTCTTTCTTATTCCTCATTGCAAAGAATTTCGTACACAGAATTATACAAATGCCGTCCCAACATTATTGCCCTGCTTTGAGTAAACATATTGTCATCAAGCCCAAAATACGGGGTTTCCATTGTTATACTTGCTTTTGTTATTGTTCTTGGCAAAAAATAATTTTTGATGTGCGGCGTAGTTGTTTCGTTAAACTGAGCACCGTATTCAATATCCTGCTCGCCTGTGTAAGTCATGGAATTCTCATCGTTTTCTGTCAGGTTTTTTAAATTTTCCGACACAATATTATATATTTCGTTATCTTCCTTTGAAAATTTCATAAGATACGGATAATCGTTAATCCATCCGTCGTGATGAGGGGAATGCAGGTCAAAATTTATAAGAACATTTCCGCTGTCGGCAATTTCGCGAAGTTTTGCCGTTTCATTGTAAATAATTGTTTCGCCGTAATCTCTGTTGTGGTCATACGGCAGACGGTTTTTGCCTGCATCGCCGTCCGTAACACCGTCATAATCCACAAAAGGCACAAACAAAAATTTTATGCCGGCAGGTCTTTTTTTGAGGCACTCTTGTGCAAACCCCTGCAAAACATAAGTTCCCGTAGATTCGCAGGCGTGATGTCGCGAGGTTATAACAACAAGTTTTTCGCCATCGCCCACAGAAAAACACGGCACATATCTGCCTTTTTTGGTTTGAGTGAATGTTTCGGTTTTAATATTATTTTCTTGAGCAAAGCATTTAAGCATTTCTTCGGAATATACCATATTATGAGCAAAATACACGCATTTTTCATCAGGCGAAAAAGTGTATGAAAACGCATCGTTGCCGTCAAATGTCTCTTTTGAATTGCTCCAGAACCAGTTTTTTAAATCGTAACTCACTGCCGCACCAAAACGGCCCACTCTTGTGTCTGACGGAAACCTGAACCGGAGGGTTTTGCCCTCAGCACCGTTTACGCAAAAAGCCCAGTAAAAATATCCCTTGTCATTGCGTATTTCGCGTTCTATAAAAACCTCGCCGTCTTTTTCACAAATAACTTCTATATTTCCACCAGGAAAATTTTTTGTTATTTTCATGATTTTCTCCTTTTTTAATTTTATACATAATTTTCCCCCTCTTAAAAAGGTTATTTCTACTTTAATTTTAACACATTTTTTTGCAAATTCAAGACAAATAAAATCGCAGATTTAAAAAAAATTTAGCCTTGACAAGGTGTGGCATTTGTGATAGAATTAAAAGGTTGGTGATGTTTATGAATATGAACATAATTGTAAACGAATTTTTTGAAAAAAGCAACTGGTACAAAGAGTTTTTTGAAGAGCTGAAAAAAATCGCCTTAAAAAAACATGTACATATAAATGTATCTGAAAACCTTGACAAGCCGGGCATACAGCCGGGCGGTGTAG
>JAZNOL010000051.1:0-27297 GCA_045580815.1 Clostridia bacterium
GCCCGGATATGACGGAAAACTTTTTTCAGGCTCAACAAGACGTGTGCAGACACAGTCATCATGATTGCCGATACAGCAATGCACGGGGATTGAGAGCTTGTAAAGTGCCTCCATCATTTCTTCAATAGATTCGTGAGCAAGTTTTGGGTCGTCGTTGTAGTCACAACCCAAATCACCACCGCACACAACACATTGCATATTGGGCACTCTGTCGATTATGTACTGCATAGACTGGACAGCATTGAGTGCGCTGTCAAATCCGTCGGGACCGTATTCGGGATGTTTTGGGCAGTCCCATTCGCTGAGTCGGTTGTGAGGGTCGGTATAAAAAATAAAATTAAGCGGTGCATCAATTTTTTTAATTTGCTCAATTTTTTCGTCATAATGGTCGGTTAAATAAGAAATGTCGCTCATAAGGATATCTCCATTCTTGCTATTTTATTAAATTATATACCAGTTTGATACATTTGTCAAGGTAATAATAGTGATATTTGTTACACAATTACACCAATGTAATATTTTAAAATGATGATTTTTTGTCCGATGGGTAAAATAAATTTGCGGATAGTAACAATCCGCTTAAAAAACAAAAAAGGCTGTGAAATTTATGGACGGATTTTCATACGGCATCGGTACGTATGTGATAGACGGTCTTTTACTTTACAAAATCATCGTAAATCAAAATGAGTTTTCTAAAATGACCGACGGCGAAATTCGCGCGGTACTTGACGGTGCGGCAGGAGAAACAAAAAAACACGAGTTGCTTGATTTTCTTACAGGTATGGATATCGGCAAAAGAACAAATCCTTTTTATAACATTTTATGACGTAAATCACCGTCTGCAAATTGAATGCGGACGGTGTATTTTTAATGCGGCTTTTGTACAAACTAACAAAAATGGTGAAAGGATTTGATATACTATGCAATATGATACTGAAAAAAAGGAACAAGAAAATAAACCGCAGACAGATGGGGGAACAAAAGACGAAAAAGTTCGTGATTTTGGTAGCATGAACGTAAGCGGCCGTCATGGGAGAATTTCGTGTCTTTCGATAATAGGACAGGTTGAGGGGCATATTGAACTGCCCGGCGAAAATAAAACCACAAAATACGAACATCTCATACCGATAATTCTGGCGGTGGAAGAAAATAAAGACGTTGATGGGTTATTGGTTCTGCTTAATACTATGGGAGGTGATGTTGAGGCAGGACTTGCCATTGCAGAGCTTATTGCAGGCATGAGCAAGCCCTCGGTTTCGCTGGTGTTGGGCGGCGGGCACAGCATAGGTGTGCCATTGGCGGTGTGTACGGACTATTCGTTTATTGTGCCGTCTGCAACAATGACTGTGCATCCCATACGATTAAACGGCACGGTAATAAGCTCGGTGCAGACATTTGACTATCTTGAAAAAATGCAGCGTCGCGTTACAGATTTTATTGCTACCCACTCTAAAATAACGCCTCAAAACCTGCAGAATTTAATAATGCGTAACGACCAGCTTGCCAACGATACAGGATCGGTACTTTATGGCAATGAGGCTGTTGAAGTGGGATTGATTGACGAGTGCGGAGGAATTTCCGATGCACTTGAAAAGCTTCAGCAACTGATACAAGGCTGATACGAGTCAGAAGAGCGTAAAGGTGTGCCGTTGCTATACCCTGCGAGTTTTACGTGCGTTCATATTCGGAACGGTCACGGACCGTTCCCTACGGGATATACATGCTTGCAGAAGACAACCTGCGTGATTTGCAGCATCGACAAAAACAAAAAAACCTGCGGGCGAGCAGGTTTTTTTGCTAAAAAAGGGGTTTGTGTCTGTTGTTAGCAGACAAAGTATGTACTTTTTACAAAGGAGTAAAAAGAGGAGTTGCAAAAGAGTTTGGCGCATTCTTTTGCATCCTATGAAAATATGGGGGTGATTGTTACGTCACACTTATATAATAACATATATTTTTTAATAAACAATTAGTTGTTTGTAAATAATTGTGATATTTTTTGTGAACAATTTGTTAATAGCCCAAATTGTCATTCACAAGTATAACTTTTATTCTGCCTGCGTTGCTCTGATGAGAAGTTACAACGTATGTGCTGCAAATGCGTCCGTCAGAGCCACAGCCGCCAAAATTTTCTCCTGCGGCAACGCATGCACCTGTTTTTGCGCAGTATGTGTTTTTGGAAAGTCTTACGCAGTTTTGCGGTGCGGCAACGGTTTTAACACGAAGCTGAGCTGCCTGGATATCTTTTACTATTTTATTTTTTCCGGCAATAACAATCACACTTTCCGGGCCAAAACAAATTGCCGCAATTCGGTTGCCGTTGCCGTCAACGTTAAACAGCTTTCCGTCTTCGGTTATGGCATTTGAACTTGTTACATATGCATCTGCACTAAGAGCACGTACAAAAAGCTGTTGCACGGCTTTTCGGTCAAGCGATGAGTCATATCTGTCGATATAGTTATATTTGCCGTTTTTTAAAAAATCCAAAACACCGCACTGGTCAAGTGTGACACTGCCGCCAACACTTACACTGCATCCGTCGGACAGCAAAGTTTTGAGAATTGCAACGGCGTCTTCTTTTGTTTCGGCATAAAATGCACACATATTGTTTTTTTCAAGATTTTCAATCGTTGTTTGTATTGTTTTATCCATGTTATTTCTCCTTTTTAATGTTTAAATAATTGCCCAACACCATTAAATTTGTGTTGGGCAAATAAATTATCTTTGATAGGGCTGGTAGAGTTTAAACAGCATACGGTCTGCGACGTACATCATTATAAACTGTGCAATCTGGAAAACACCTGCTATAATATAGGACATATAGCTTATTGCATAAAGCTTGCCTCTGCCTACCTCTGTTCCGAGAGCTGCACTGATAACCGATGAGGTTATATCATTAATTGTAGCGGCACAAAAGATGTACACAAACACCAACACAACGGAAATTGCCATAATAATTCTGGAAAGCTTTATAAGCGGATGACTTGGCGATTCTTCGTAGTAATAGCAAGCGATACAACGTATAAACATAAACGCTGCAAGAAGAATTCCATTTGCAGTAATAAGTAACGGCAAATTGTCAAGATTATATGAAAATACCGAAAGCACTACCGCGGCAGTTGAAAAAATTATTGATAAAATTTTTATAACTCTGTCACTGTTTGCTGCCGAAAAATATTTTAAATAAAATAAAAACAGAAATGCTGCTGATAAAATATGGGCGATATAACAAGTTGTGGTAACTGTTTCGCCGTTAACATTTCTGCCGTTGAGTAACCAGCTAAACAGCATATGCGGGCTGATACCGGCAAAAAATATAATAAATATATAAAATATTACACATGCCGATGACAGTATGCCAAAAACGTTTGCAATGTATTTATCGTAAAAAGCTTTCATTGTAATTCTCCTTTAGCTTTAATTCCTTTAAAAGCACAAATTCACTTAATTATAATTATAACATACAGAATATATAAAAGTCAATAGCAAAATTATTTATCTTTTGCATATAATTAATTGTATTTTTTGGGTAAAAGGTGAGATTTTTTGTCAAATTGCATATTGATTTTGATGTGTCTACTATTATATAATAGAAGAAAAGAATAAAATTATTTGGAGGCAGAAAAAATGAATAGGGTTAAAATAAGAAACATGACTCTTGCAGCATTGCTTACAGCACTTACAATTATCATACCAATAGTTTTTACACCATTGCGTGTTAATCTTGGACCGTATACTGCCACAATCACAGCGCACGTTCCGGTTATTATTGCAATGTTTATCAGTGCACCTGTTGCGGCGTTTGTTGCAATTTGTTCGGGTATAGGATTTTTTATTTCATCTACTCCAATTGTTGCCATACGTGCACTCACTCACGTGTTTTTTGCGTTTGCCGGTGCAAAGATGATATCGTCAAAAAAAATAAACATTTTTGTTACTGTCGGTGTTACAGCGCTTATTCATGCGATTGCAGAAACACTCGTTGTTTACATAGGTTGTATAACCGGATTTACACAAACAAACGATGCAGGCCTGCTTTTCTTTACAGCGGTTACTTTTGGTGGAACACTAGCACATCACTGCGTGGATTTTGCAATTGCCTTTTTAGGAGTGAAAGTACTCAAAGCTGCAAAATTGATGTAAATTTTAAAAAACATATTGATGCTTGGGTGTTAAAACCGTAGCTTATGTCATAAATTGTTGTTTAAATAAATAAAGATTAATATGGGTAGGTCTTTAAAATTTATCTATTTTTAATAAAAAATCAAAAAGGCGTTGACTAATCGGTTTTTTTTATATATAATTAATATAGGCGTTTGTCATCCTTTTGAAAACCGGTGACAAACAAAACAGAAAATCAACGCATAATATACGAACTTTTAAAACAAAACAAAGGAGCGAAAACATATGTATTCCAGAGAGGTTGCAGTTTTGAATCAGGTTGGTCTGCACGCACGTCCGGCTACATTTTTTATTCAGCGTGCAAACGAATTTTCTTCAAGCGTGTGGATAGAAAAAGACGCCTGCAAGGTTAATGCAAAAAGTCTTCTCGGCGTTTTATCCCTTGGCATTACCCGCGGAACAACAATTACCGTTATTGCAAACGGAGCCGATGAAAAAGAAGCAGTTGACAGTCTTGTAGATCTTGTTAGCACAAATTTTGCAGAATAATTTCAGGCGCATTTTTAAAAGGGAAAGTACACATTGTACATCGCTGCAATGCACGAGCGTGCATTGCAGTACGAGTTTTTGTAGTCTTTGCCCTTTTTTTGCGTAAAACTGATATTTTATTTCGGAGGCTTTATGGACAATATTCGGGAAAAACTTAAATGTCTGCCCATGCAGCCGGGTGTTTATATAATGAAATCTGCCGACGGCGAAGTAATTTATGTTGGCAAATCAAAGCTGCTTAAAAACAGGGTGACCCAGTATTTTACCGGCACACACACCGGTAAGGTTGCCGCCATGGTTTCAAATATCCGCGATTTTGAGTATATTGTTACAGCTAACGAAACCGAGGCGCTTGTTCTTGAATGTAATCTGATTAAAAAGCATAAGCCGTATTACAATATATTGCTTAAAGACAGTAAGCAGTATCCTTATATAAAAATAACAAAAAACGAAAAATTTCCTAAAATTTCTTTGGCAAGACGTATTTCAAAAGACGGCGCAAAATATTACGGTCCGTACACCGCCGCCGTTGCTAAAGATACTCTCGATACTGTTAGAAAAATTTTTAAAGTACACACCTGTAACAAAAAGTTCCCGGCAGACATCGGCAAAGAACGTCCATGTTTGAATTATCATATAAAAAATTGTATTGCTCCGTGCAGCGGCAAAATTACTCAGCAACAGTATAATGCAGTTTTTGATGAAATATGTATGCTGCTTGACGGAAATACTGCGGCTGTTACCAAAAAGCTAAAAAGCGAAATGGAAGATGCCGCAATGGCTCTTGAGTTTGAAAAAGCGGCAGATTTGCGTGACAAAATAGCACGTATTAAACAGCTTGCACAGCAACAAAACATCACAGCTCCTGGTAGTGGTGACCGAGATATTATTGCGGCGGTTTTGTCCGAAAATGCCGCAAATATTCAGCTTCTTAACATTCGTGACGGTAGGCTTATAGGAAGAAACAGCACGTGGATTTCGCTCTCACTTGACGAAAGCCCCGAAGTTGTTATGGCAAACTACGTAACGCAGTATTATTTTGAAAATCAGTTTATTCCGGCAGAAATTCTTGTTAACCACCTGCCCGAAAATCACGAAGTAATCAGCAGCTGGTTGTCGGAAAACGCCGGTTTTAAAATAAGCTTTAAAAGACCACAGCGAGGTACAAAGCTTGAGCTTGTAAAAATGGCGGAAGAAAATGCACACCGTGCCACGGTTGACAGAGGCAAAATAATTGACCTTGAAATACAGCAGAATAAAGATGCCCTTGAAAATCTTTCTGCGGCGGCAGGGCTGGCATCACCGGCACAGCGTATTGAATCTTACGACATTTCACACACGCGCGGGAAAAATACCGTAGGCAGCATGGTTGTTTACGAAAACGGTGTTAAACAGCCTGCAGAGTACAGGCATTTTAAAATTAAATCCGTATCGGACGGAGACGATTACGGAGCAACACATGAGGTTATATTACGTCGGTTTACTGACTATAATATAAATAAAAAGGGTTTTGAAAAACTGCCCTCGCTGATTCTTGCGGACGGCGGACTCGGGCAGGTGCACATTATTGAAGAAGCGCTTGAAAAATGCAATATTTCGGGTGTAAAAGTTCTTGGAATGGTAAAGGATGACCGTCACAGAACAAGCGTGCTTATAGATAAAAACGGCGAAATAATTGAGCTGGAGCAACCGGCATTTAAGTTTATAAGCGAAATTCAGCAGGAGGTTCACAGGGTGGCAATTTCGTACCATCGCCGTCTTGGAGAAACCGAGCTGTCACGTAGTGTTCTGGACGAAATTCCAAACATAGGCGCAAAACGAAAAAAAGCACTGCTCAGAGCGTTTGGCAGTGTAAAAAGCATTAAAAACGCATCAATTGAAGAGCTTGCGGCGGTTGACGGAATTTCTACCGCTGTGGCGGAGGAAATTTTCAAGTTTTTCAATTAACCAAAAAGTGAGTAATCCGAACCCGCCTAAAACAGCGTAATTTCGGTATCTTTTGGCTTGTCATTTTTGTAAGGTGACGGATTGCCGAGTATTTTAACACAGTGAAAGCGAAAATTCACCTCTTAAAATTGGGTTCGGATTATTCGCTTTCGGTTAAACATAAAGGAGTAAATTTTATGTGGACAGTAGTATACATCACACAGAATTTTGATGCTGCCGAAAATATTAAAAATCTTTTGGAGCAGGCAAATATTCTGGTAAAACTGCGTAATACAGCAGAAGACGAAACACAACCGAGCACGTTTGAAATTCTTGTACCCGATACAGAAATTCAGCAGGCGCACGCCATAATTATTGATATTGACTGATGGTTGGTTTGTTAAACACTACAAATAAAAACTAAGGACGGTGCAATCACCGTCCTTAGTTTTTTGTATTTTTTGTAAAATATTATTTTATTGAAGCGATAACCTCATTGTCTATTTCGACATTGGTGTTTTTTATATAACTTTCAATAAATACGTTAAAATCATAATTCAAGATTTTGTTTGTGATGTATTCTTTGGATGACTTGGTAATCTCCGGGTTTGGCAGGCGTTTAATAATGTGATAGCCGTATGATGTTTCAACAATTTCGCTTACTTCATTTTCTTTTAACGCAAATGTTGCATCTTCAAACTCGGGTATCATTTCGTCAAGTGTAAAAGTGTAGCCATCCGGATTAGATTCCATGCCCGGGTCTTCGCCAAATTCTTTTACAAGCGAATCAAAATCCTTGCCGGCTTTAACTTCTTTTAAAATGCGTTCAGCCTCTTTTTTCGCTTCTTCATCAGATGCACACCTTCCGCCTGTCGATAAAATCAAAATGTGTTTTGCAGTGGCAAAATCGTGTTCATAACGGTAGGCAAGATCCTCATCAGAGGGGGGAGTGAGGGATTGCGCAATAGATTCGGTATACATGTTTGCAACAACGAGTTTTTCATTTATAAGTGCCGCAAGCTCAGGAACATCAAAGCTTTGGGAATTTGTTTTTATTTCATTTTTCAACGTGTTATTAATCATGGTTGAAGAAAAATCATTGCCTGTTGCATATCTGTATATAACAGCAAATTCGGCAAGTCCGGCAACAGTTTCTTCTTTTGCTTGTTGAAATACTTCTTCGGACACTTCAGCAGCGGAGTTATTCATTCTGTCAAAATAGAATTTAAGATGGTCATAAGATACGCCTGTTTTGCCTTCAACCTTAATTGGCGCCGGTTTGTCACTAATTATAATGCTGTTGTAGGAATAAACATAATCTACGTCAAACCCTAATGTTTGGCAGGTCATACGTAGCGGCAGATAAAACACTCCGTCTTTGTTAATACAGCCTCTTACAGTATATGTAACACCATTTTTTGAAAGAGTTGCATCAATGTCCTGATTAACAACCTCTGCATCCATAAATGTTTTAACATCTTCTGCAGAGATATAGCTCATGTCAATTGGTACATAAATGGGATGTGCAGTAGATACATCTTTTATCTCATCTGTAATGACTTTTGCATTAGTACTGTTGATTTCAAAATTAACTGTTGATGCGGCAGAAACTGCTATAGAAGCTGCAAGCATACTCGTAACAAGGCTTAAAACAAACTTTTTCATAATAAAATCCTCTCTTTATAAGTTAAGTGACAATTCATTTTGTTACAGCCTGTTGGTGATTGCTTATTTTATCGAAGCGATAACCTCGTCATTTTTTTCAACTGTTGCTTTTTCAAAAAGACCGAACACAAAATCGCTGTATTCTTTGTTTTTGATATTGATTGCAGCCGCCTGTTTATGTGCGTCACCCATTTCAGCAAGGGGCAGACGTTTGATAATATGATAGCCATAGCTTGTTTTTACAACGTCACTTACTTTGCCCTCTTCAAGAGAAAAAGCTGCAGCTTCAAATGCCGGTACCATTTCATTTTTCGTAAAAGTATATCCGTCGGGATTACTCTGCACGCCGGGGTCTTCGCAAAATTCGGTCATGAGCTTGTCAAAATCCTTGCCGGATTTGATTTCTTTTAAAATTCTGTCAGCTTCTTTTTTTGCTTCTTCATCAGATGCGGCTTTTCCGCCCTCGGACAGAATGAGAATATGTTTTGCTGTAACGTAGTTTTCTTTGTAATATTCAGCGATTTCTTCCTCGGTAGGGTCTGAAATTGCCGAGGCAATAGTGTTCAGATACATGCTGATAACGCTGGCTTTTTCGCTTTCAAGAGCCGCAAGAACAGGAATGTTAAAGCTTTCGGAATTTGTTTTGATATCTGCTTTTGATTCTTCGTTCATCATTGCCCAAGAAAAACCGCTGTTTGTAGCTGTCTGATAAATAATTGCGTTTTCGATAAGACCCTTAACGGCATTTTCTCTTGCCTGCTGAACCATTTCTTCTGTTATATTACCGCCGGCTGTGCCGATTACGTCATAATAAAGGGCAAGCTGGTCGGCAGAAACGCCTGTTACGCCGTTTACTTTAACTGCGGCGGGCTTGTCGCTGATTAAAATGCTGTTGTGTGAGAAAACATATTCCACATCAAACCCGGTGTTCTCTGCTGCTTCACGAAGTGGCAGATAAAATACCTTGTCTTTTTTGATGCAACCCTCAACCAAATATGTATCGCCGTTTTTTGTAAGTTTTGCTGTGGTTTCGTCAGTCATTTCAACCTCTGCACCCAAAAGAGCAGTGGTGTCATCAGCAGAAATATAGCTTTTGTCAACGGGTACATAAATGGGATGTGCAGTTGTTTTTGTTTCAACAGTTTCGCCAATAACCGTAGCGTTTGAACCGTTGATTTCAAAATTGATTGTTGTTGCGGCAGAAGCTGCCATAGAAGCCGCCATAATACCTGCGGCAAGGCTTAAAACAAGTTTTTTCATAATAAAATCCTTTCCTGTGAAATAAGAAGCGTCCGTGACAAATGTCGCAGACGCTTTTAAAATCAATATTGCTAAAATTAGATAATAGCCATTTCTGTTTCTTTATCAAATACGTGCATATGTTCCATGCTGAAAGCAACTTTGATTGTATCGCCGGCTTTAGCTGTTGTACGCGGATTAACACGTGCAATAAAGTTTGTGCCTTCGATTTTGAGGAACAGGTTTGTTTCAGCACCCATTGCCTCTGTAACTTCAACATCAGCACTTACGATGCTGTCGGGAGATGCAGAAATATACATTTCTTCATCGTGAACGTTTTCGGGTCTGATACCGAAAATAACTTCCTGATCAACATAATCTGCAAGTTTAGCAGCTTTGCCTTCGGGAACTTTTACACTTGATTCGCCAAATGTAATGTATGTGCCGCCGTTTTTGTTTTCAACTACAGCATTTACAAAGTTCATCTGAGGGCTGCCTATGAAGCCTGCAACGAACATGTTAACAGGATTTTCATAAAGAGTCTGCGGAGCATCAATCTGCTGAATAACGCCATCTTTCATACAAACGATACGAGTACCCATGGTCATAGCTTCAACCTGGTCATGTGTAACGTAAATGAAAGTTGTCTGAAGTCTCTGGTGAAGTTTGTTAATCTCTGTACGCATCTGTGCACGGAGTTTAGCATCAAGGTTTGAAAGCGGTTCGTCCATAAGGAATACCTGAGGTTCACGAACCATTGCACGTCCGAGAGCAACACGCTGACGCTGACCGCCGGAGAGAGCTTTCGGTTTTCTGTCGAGAAGATGTGCGATGTCAAGCACTTTTGCAGCTTCTTCAACACGGCGTTTGATTTCATCTTTCGGAGTTTTTCTCAGTTTGAGACCGAAAGCCATATTTTCATAAACTGTCATGTGCGGATAAAGAGCATAGTTCTGGAATACCATTGCTATATCTCTGTCTTTCGGAGCAACGTCGTTAACAAGACGGTCACCGATGTAAAGTTCACCCTCTGAAATTTCTTCAAGACCTGCAATCATACGGAGTGTTGTTGATTTTCCGCAACCTGACGGTCCAAGAAGGATGATAAAGTCTTTGTCGGCAATATCTATATTGAAATCTTTTACAGCTTCAACGCCGCCGGCATATCTTTTGTAGATACCTTTTAATTTTAAACTAGCCATTTTATTAGTCCCCCTAATAATGTAAAAAAATTAACTACTATTATTGTACCACGAATAAAAAATTTTTTATATAGGTAATTTTACAAAAATAATTATCCTTAAATTGTTGACATTGCATAATCACTCGTCAATATTCCTCATAGAAAGGGAAATTCGCCCTTTTTTAACGTCAATATCAACAATTTTAACCTTTACTCTGTCGCCTACAGAAAGAAAATCTAAAGGATGTTTAATAAACTTGTCACAAATTTGTGAAATGTGCACAAGACCGTCCTGGTGAACACCGATATCAACAAAGGCACCGAAGTCTGTTATGTTGCGGACGGTGCCCGAAAGCACCATTCCGGGAGTTAAATTTTCCATGCTCATGATGTCACTGCGAAGCTGAGGTTTGGGCAGGTCTTCACGGGGGTCGCGACCCGGTTTGGCAAGCTCATCAATAATATCGTTTACGGTAGGCATACCAACACCGTGTTTTTCTGCAAGCTGTGAAAGATTTACCGTTTTGGCAACGTTTTTAATATTTCCCAGTTTGCCACTTTTTATGTCTGCTTTTTCAAATCCGCAGGCATCAATAATTTCGGTTGCAAGGTCGTAGGATTCCGGATGAACAGCTGTGTTGTCAAGCACGTTGTCAGCTTCGGGAATACGCATAAATCCGGCACACTGCAAAAACGCCTTGTCACCCAGCTTTTTAACTTTTTTAAGCTGACTGCGTTTTGTGAAAATTCCGTTTTCTTCACGGTAAGCAACAATATTTTTTGCCACCGCAATGTTTATTCCGGCAACATAAGACAAAAGCTGCGGAGATGCTGTGTTTATATCAACGCCTACGCTGTTTACACAATCTTCAACAACGCCGCCCAATGCACTTCCAAGGGTTTTCTGGTTCATATCATGCTGATACTGACCTACGCCGATTGATTTCGGGTCGATTTTAACAAGCTCTGCAAGGGGGTCTTCAAGACGGCGTGCAATTGATACGGCACTACGCAACGCAACGTCGTAATCCGGGAACTCTGTTGCCGCAAGCTCGGAGGCGGAATAAACACTTGCACCAGCCTCGCTTACCATCATATATTCAACGGTGTGGCTTGCTTCTTTAATAAGGTCGGCAACAAAAATTTCGGATTCTTTTGAAGCGGTTCCGTTGCCGATTGCAACAAGGGAAACACCGTGTTTTTCAATAAGGCCGAGCACGGTTTTCTTTGCTTTTTCTTTGTCGTGATGGTCAAGAGTGCAATAAATAACCCCTGTGTCAAGCACTTTGCCGGTTTCGTCCACAACGGCAATTTTACAGCCTGTGCGGTAGCCGGGGTCAAGACCAAGCACCGTTCTGCCTTTAATAGGCGGAACAAGCAGAAGCTGTTTTAAGTTTTTGGAAAATACGTCAATAGCCTTTTCCTGTGCGTTTTCGGTGAGAATATTACGCACCTCACGTTCAACGGAGGGTGCAATAAGCCTGTCATAAGCATCGCTGACTGCCGCTGCAACCGTTTCGGAAGTGACAGCCGGAGGATTTTTAACGCAGACACTGCAAATTCTCTGTTTGATAACTTCGCCGTCAATATCAATTTTCACAGACAAAAATTCTTCTTTTTCACCACGGTCAATAGCAAGCACACGGTGGTTTGCAATTTTGGAAACCGCTTGCGAAAAATCATAATAAAGACGGTAAACAGAATCCTCTTCTTTTGTGTTTTTTGAAACAACAATTCCGTTTTTATATGTATATTCACGGATGTCCTTGCGGTAGTCCGCATTGTCGGAAATACTTTCAGCAATAATGTCCATTGCACCGGCAATAGCTTCTTCTGCGGTGTTTACCTCTTTTTCGGGATTGATAAAAGGTGTTGCCAGGTCTTTCACCGTACCGGAGAAAACCTCCTGAGCAAAAATAATATCTGCCAGCGGTTCAAGCCCTTTTTCTTTTGCAACTGTTGCTCTTGTGCGGCGTTTGGGACGGTAAGGACGGTAAATATCCTCAATTTCCTGCAAGGTTTTTGCCTCTTCAATAGCTTTTGCAAGCTCGTCGGTCATTTTGCCCTGCTCGGTAATAATACGCATAACGTCGTCTTTTTTCTGCAAAAGGTTGCGCAGGTATTCAAGACGCTGTGACAGTTTACGAAGAACCGTGTCGTCAAGACCGCCTGTAACCTCTTTGCGGTAACGTGCCACAAAAGGCACGGTGTTGCCTTCGTCAAAAAGTGCAACGGTGCTCTGCACCTGTTTTTCAGTAATTTCAAGCTCTTGTGCAAGTATTTTAATAATGTCCATTTTTTTACCTCTTTCGTGTATGTTTGGGTTTTGATTGTTGAGATTGTATTTTTTAAAAGCAGAAGCTGCATATATTATGCTTTATGACGGGGCAGCACGTAGGGAACGGTTCATAACCGCTGCGTATGTAATGGATTCGTATTTTTGACGGGCGGAACGGTCACGGACCGTTCCCTACGGAATACATCTGTATAAACCGGCGTGCCGGGTCGTCACGCCCTACGGCAAAGAAACTCTGTTTTATATCTCCCGTCTGCCGTCAAGGGCACGGGTAAGCGTCATTTCATCGGCATATTCAAGATCGGCACCCACAGGCAGACCGTGGGCAATGCGTGTGACTTTAACACCCATGGGCGAAAGTAGCCGGGCAATATAAATTGCCGTTGCCTCACCCTCAACGGTGGGGTTTGTTGCCACAATAACCTCGGATATTTCGTCGCTAATCCGAGAAAGCAGTTCTTTCATATATAAATCATCGGGCGAAACATTATTCATAGGCGAAATACACCCATGAAGCACATGATACAGCCCTCTGTATTCGTGAGTGCGTTCAATTGCCGTAACATCGCCGGGATGCTCAACCACGCATATTGTGGTGTTATCACGTTTTGCAGATGCACACACCTCGCAAAGCTCCATATCTGTCATGTTGAAGCACTGCGGACAAAGATGAACGTTTTCTTTTGCAGAAACAATGGCGTTTGCCAGCTCAAGTGCTTTGTCCTTTGGCATGGAAAGCACATGGTACGCAAGACGCATGGCACTTTTTGAACCGATGCCGGGCAAAGCGGCAAACTGCGCCGCTAAATTAGAAAGTGAAGAAATCATATGAAAAATCTCCGTTTTTTAGTTTTTAATAATACAGGAAATTGTGCGCAAACGTGCACAATTTTGCTTATTTCAAAAAAGTGTACCTTTTTGCCCCCAAGAGTGGGGGTTAGGGGGTTGATGCAATAAAATCACTTTTTTATATACATATTTATATTATACAATATTTTTTTGGGAATTTCAATAGAAATACAAAATTTGTCAAGGGATTGTTATCTTTTTTCAAACTCTTTGTCATTTATCAAAAAGTCAATAGAAATATTGCGGTTATAAATGCAAAGGAGCTATACCAGGTTGTCTAAGTTGCGTCAAAAAATACAATAAGAAAGAGGCTTTTAAAAAGCCTCTTTCTTGCATCCCGATTGCCGCCGGAATATCAGAAAATCGCTCTGCGCCTTTGTTATCTGCTGGTGACAGAAAAACAATTCCTCCCTAAAAACATATAAAATTCTCCGATATACCGAAATGGGATATTTTTATTATACCACAATGGTATAATAAAGTCAAGAGGAGAATTTGCATGAGACTTAAATTTTTGCGTGAAAAAAAGGGGATTTCGCAGGTGCGATTGGCAATTGATCTTAATCTTAACCAAAACAGCATCAGTCGTTATGAAACAGGAGCGCGAGAAGCAGACTACGAAACGCTGATTAAAATTGCTGATTATTTTGGTGTGTCCATAGATTATTTGCTTGAGCGAACCGATAATCCAAAAACGGCACGATGAGATAAAAAAGCTATGACAAAAGTTGCTTTTGTCATAGCTTTTTTTATTACTTGGAAGATTTTTTCTCTTTATTTTTAGCCGGTGCTTTTTTGTTATGTTCACATTCCGGGTCGATGCAGGCTTTTAAGTTTGTTATACGTTTTTTAATGCTTTTAAAAACAATCATCTTACCGCAAACGGGACATGTTTCGTTTGTGGGCTTATCCCAGACCATGAAATCGCATTTGCCCTCTTCGGGTTTGCCGTTGTTTTCGCAACCGAAATATTTTGCACCCTTAGCAGATTTTTTCTCTAAAATATCGCCACCGCATTTAGGGCATTTTACGCCGATTTTGTTGGCAATCGCCTTTGTATTACGGCATTGGGGATATCCGGGACATGCCAAAAATCTGCCGAATCTGCCTTCACGGTAAACCATGTTGCGTCCGCATTTTTCGCACACAACCTCGGAAACCTCCGGCTCAATTTTAACGTGTTCAATTTTCTTGTCAGCTTCGGAAAGAACGTCTTTAAATGGGTTATAAAATTCTCTTATAACGTCAACCCAGTTCGTTTTTCCCTCTTCAACAAGGTCAAGGTCACGTTCCATATCAGCTGTAAAGTCAACGTCCACAATATCCTTGAAATTCTCTGTCATAAGGGCGTTTACAACCTTGCCCAGCTCTGTGGGAACAAGCAGTTTTTTCTGTTTGTCCACATAATGACGTGCAAGAATTGTAGAAATTGTGGGTGCATATGTTGACGGTCTGCCGATGCCCAGCTCTTCAAGTGTACGGATAAGCGATGCTTCAGAATATCTGGGCGGCGGAGTTGTAAAGTTCTGTTTGCTTGTGATGGATTTTTTCTTAATCTCATCGCCTTTTTTCATTTCCGGAAGGCTCTGGCTGTCATCATCCTCATCGGAGGAATCCTTGCCCTCTGTGTAAAGTGCCATAAATCCGGCAAATATGATGTTTTCACCGTGAGCTTTAAGAATATATTTATCAGCGGCAACGTCAACGTTTATGTTTTCAACGTCGGCACATTCCATCTGACTTGCCATAAAACGTTCCCAAATGAGCTTATACAGCTTATACTGGTCAGGCGTGAGTGAGCTTTTTATCACATCGGGAGCATATTCCACAACCGACGGACGGATAGCTTCGTGTGCATCCTGAGCATTCTTCTTGTTTTTGTATTCACGAAGTGATTTGGGTGCATATTTGTCGCCCCAGGTCTGTTTTATATAATCTTTTGCGGCAAACTGTGCTTCTTTTGCAATACGTGTTGAGTCGGTACGCATATAAGTGATAAGACCGATTGCACCCTTGCCTTTGATTTCAATACCCTCGTAAAGCTGTTGTGCAACCATCATCGTGCGTGATGAGGTAAATCCCAGCTTACGTGCCGCCTCCTGCTGCATTGTGCTGGTAATAAACGGCGGTGCAGGGTAACGTTTTTTAACGCTTTTTTTAATACTGTTTATGCTGTAAGCGGCGGTTTTGAGAGTGTCAAGCACCTCCTGCGCCTGCTGTTCGTTTTTAAGTGTGATTTTGCCTGATGCATCGCCATGGAACCGTGCTTTGAAGTTTTTGCCCGACAAAACGTGGCTCAATGTTGCTGTGATTGTCCAGTATTCTTCGGGAACAAATGCTTCAACCTCGGCTTCACGGTCGCAAATGATTTTCATCGCAACGGACTGAACTCTGCCGGCACTGAGACCTTTTTTGACCTTGCGCCACAAAAGCGGGCTGATTGAATAGCCCACAATACGGTCAAGAACACGGCGTGCCTGCTGTGCATCAACCAGGTCATAGTCGATGTCACGGGGGTTTTTTATAGCTGTTTTTACGGCATCCTTTGTGATTTCGTTAAAAACAACACGATGTGATTTTTCTTTCGGAATATCAAGTGCCTGCATCAGATGCCATGAAATTGCTTCACCTTCACGGTCCGGGTCAGTTGCGAGAAAAACGCTGTCGCTTGATTTTATATCTTTTTTCAGCTTTTTAATAAGGTCGGCTTTACCGCGGATTGTCAGGTACTGCGGCTCAAAACCGTTTTCTATGTCAATGCCCATTTTGCTTTTCGGCAAATCACGGATATGACCCATTGATGCTTCAACGGTGTATGTTTTGCCGAGATATTTCTGTATGGTTTTTGCTTTAGTGGGCGACTCTACGATTACTAAATTTTTGGACATTTATATTCTCCAATCTGATTAATCTTGAAAAGTAAATTACAGCCGTCTGCGAAGTGCTTCGTACATCAGAACGGCAGAGGCGGCACCGACATTTAAAGATTCGGCTTTGCCCAACATAGGAATTTTAACATATTTATCACACATTGTCAAGAGATTCTTGTCAATTCCCTGTGCTTCGTTGCCGACAATTATCGCACTTTTGCCCTCGAAAGGTGCATCAAACACGCTCTGCGAGTCTTCAAGACGACTGCCAAAAACGGTGTATCCCCTTTGTTTAAGCGAATTTACTGTGGTTTCATTATTGTCGGTAATATGTATTTTTATATTAAACACCGACGCCATTGTAGAGCGCACGGTTTTGGGATTATACAAATCTGTACATCCGCTGTTTAAGATAACGCCGTCAAATCCGGCGGCATCGGCGGTGCGGATAATAGTGCCCAGGTTGCCCGGGTCGCTGACTCTGTCGCAAAAAATAACAAGCCCTGTTTTGCCGCAAAGAATTTCTTCAAGCGGACAGTCAACAGCGGCAACCTCTGCCATGATACCCTGGGGCGTCTGTGTATCGCTGATTTTTTCAAAAATATTTTGTGATACAAAAACAGTTTCACAAGGGATTTTTTTATTTATCTGCGATATATCAAAATTTTCGCTTACAATAAGCTTTTTTGCAAATTGCAGACTTTCGCAAACAGGCTTTAGACCTTCTACCACAAAGGCTTTTTCTTCTGTGCGGTACTGTTTTTTTGTCTGCAATTTTTTAATGTGTTTTATATATTCGTTAGAACTGCCGGTTATAATCATAATTGCCAGCCTTTCATTTTCTGATTTTTTCAATATCCTCGTTGTGACCGGCAATAACAAGAGTATCGCCGCCCTTAAGCTCCGTTTCGGCCGTTGGTGAAACCATCAGCTCTTCACCGCGGCATACAGCAATAACCGTCACACCGTAAATTCGTCTGATGTCAATGTCTCTCAACGTTTTTTCTGCCCATTTTGAAGGCAGCGGAATTTCAACAATACTGTATCTGTCAGAAAGATTTATAAGGTTAAGAATGTTTGAAGAAGAGACAGACTGAGCAAATTTTATACCCATATCGTGCTCCGGCATAATAACCATATCGGCACCGATTTTTTTAAGTATACGTGAATGAAACTCGTTGTTTGAACGTGCCACAACATAAGGTGCACCCAGCTCTTTTAAACTTGCGGTGACCATAATTGATGCCTCAATAGAACTGTCGTCTCCCATGGTAACAAGCGCCATATCAAAATTTTCAACGCCAAACTGTGCCAACACTTCTTCGTCGGTGCAGTCGCCTACAACAGCATAAGTCACATGATTTTGAATTTCATTTATGGTATCTCGGTTTTTATCAACGGCAAGAACCTCACAGCCTGATTCAAAAAGCGAGGTTGCCACGGCTCTTCCAAATCGTCCCAAACCTATTATAATATATGATTTTTTCATATTATTCACTTATCCTTTAACTTAAATTTATCCTACAAAAATGTCGGCATCGGGAAATTCTACCACTTGTTTTTTCTCCCCATAAGAGGATGTCAAAGCTGTTATGACAGCCAGTGATCCAATTCGGCCGGCATACATTAGGAAAATAATAAGTGTCCTGCTTAAAACAGACATTTCTTCTTTAATATCCGAAACAACCGAAATACCCACTGTCCCCAATGATGAGGTCGACATAAACACGCTGTCTGCAAGAGAAAGCCCATCTGCGGCGGAAAAGACCACAGAGGAGATTAAAACAATAAACAGACTTATTATAAAAATTGAAAATGAGCGAGTTATAGTGGCGGTTGATATGGTTTTATATGAGAGATTTACTTTGCGGCGACCTGCAATGAAAGCAGTAGTGGCAAGAACCGTTACCGCAAGAGTGACAGTTTTTATACCTCCGGCTGTTGAACCCGGAGAACCGCCAACAAACATTAGCAACGAAGTGACAAGCTTTGATGCATCGGTCAGCGTATTCTGGGTGATAGTGTTAAAGCCTGCCGTACGTGCCGTTACAGATTGAAACGCCGCAGAAAGGAGCTTTTCACCAAATGACATTCCATCTAAAACACCCTTTGATTCAAAAACAAAGAACAGACCTGTGCCGACGAGAAGCAAAACTGTTGTAACAGTCAGCACGAGTTTTGTGTGAAGACCGATTTTTTTTGAAGACCGCCCGAACAGGTTACGTATAACAAAAAATCCAAGACCGCCCACTACAATCAGCATCATTATAACTGAGCAAACATAAACATCGGAGTAATAGCTCATAAGACTTGACCCGGGTCCGAACTCTGTGCCGAAAACGTCAAAGCCGGCGTTACAAAATGCTGAAATTGAAGTGAACACAGCATAATAAAGCCCTTTTAATCCAAACTGCGGTACAAATCTGACTGCCAGTAAAGCTGTACCGGCAATTTCGCAAACAACCGTTATCAAAACAGCTTTTTTTGTTATATCAACGGCACCTTTAAGGCCGCCGGTTCCGGCTGATTCTATAAGCACAAGTCGTTTTTTCAGGGAAATTTTTCGTCTAAAGCCTGTAAGAAACAGAGCGGCAGCAGTCATAAACCCAAGCCCTCCGATTTGTATCATACAAAGAATTATCAGCTGACCTGTTACAGACCACTGCGTTGCCGTGTCATAAACAACAAGCCCCGTCACACATGTGGCGGAGGTTGCAGTAAACAGCGAATCGAAAAAAGGAGTAAATTCGCCTGATTTCGAAGAAAATGGCATAGAAAGCAGCAACGCTCCGGCAAGAATAATCATAGCAAACCCGATGGCAATAATCTGCCCCGGACGCATTTCTAAAAAGAATTTAGTTGTTTTTTTGATCAGGTGGTTAGTCAATTTTATCACCCATATTATGGAATATGCAGATTTTCAAGGACGAAAATCGCTTAAAATAGCGGATAAACGCAGACTTGTTTGTACAAGTCTGCGTTTTTTGCTTAAATTATTTTACAGCAGCTTTTGCTTTTTCAGCAAGAACTGTGAATGCAGCAGCATCGTAAACTGCAACTTCAGCAAGCATTTTTCTGTTCATTGTGATGCCTGCAAGTTTAAGACCGTGCATGAATGTTGAGTAGTTCATGCCGTTCATTTTAGCAGCAGCGCTGATACGTGTAATCCAAAGTCTTCTGAAATCTCTTTTTTTCAGTCTTCTGCCTGTGTAAGCATAAACGAGAGATTTCATAACAGCTTCGTTAGCTGTACGGAAAAGTTTGGATTTACCGCCACGGTAACCTTTAGCAAGTTTTAATATTTTTTTATGTCTTCTTCTGGTGGTCATACCACCTGTAACTCTAGCCATTTGTATTTCCTCCTAAACAGTTGAATTATTTGTACGGAATAAGCTTCTTGATTACAGGTGCATTTGCATCAGAAGCATAGTTGCCTTTTCTGAGGCCTCTTTTTCTTTTTGTTGTTTTCTTTGTCAGTATATGGCTTTTGTTTGCGTGCCACATTTTTACTTTACCGTTTTTTGTGATGCCAAATCTTTTTGCGGCACCTCTGTGAGTTTTTATTTTAGGCATAATGTCTCTCCTCTCGGGTTTTTTATTTTATATTTTATTAAATAATAAGCTGTGAAACCGGGCTTTAAGCCTTTGGTGCAAGGAACATTATCATGCTTCTGCCTTCTTTGAGCGGAGCTTTCTCAACCACGGCAATTTCGGTGAAATGCTCAGCAAATTTGTTAAGAAGCACAATACCGTTGTCCATATAGCTAAGCTCACGTCCACGGAATCTCATGCTGACTTTAACCTTGTCGCCGGATTTTAAAAACTTTGTTGCCTGATTGATTTTTGTGTTAAGGTCGTTTGTGTCAATAGTAGGCGAAACACGAACCTCTTTGATGTTCACAACACGCTGGTTTTTTCTTGCTTCTTTTTCTTTTTTCGCAAGGTCAAACTTATATTTGCCGTAGTCCATAATTTTGCATACAGACGGAACGGATTTAGGTGCAATCTGAACAAGGTCAAGGTTTTGTGCGTTTGCGGCGTCAAGAGCTTTATCAATGCTCATAATGCCGAGCTGCTGCCCGTCATTGCCTATAACACGGACTTCCTTATCTTTAATTTCTTCGTTGATTAATAATTCCTTACTAATGGTCTTACACCTCCATATTTATATAGAAAACAAAAGAGCCGTCCGAAGACGCCTCTCAAAAATAAAATGCATACCTCCGGCTTTTACGCATTTGTAGTGCCGGATTTTGCAAAATATTTGCCGCAGAGTCTCAATTAACCTACGGCGAGAAGCATGCTTCTGCTTGTTTTCCAAAAGATTATACCACATAAAATCCGGTTTGTCAATAGTTTTTTTGAAAAAAATTAAAAAAATTCCTGAAAATTGTTAAATTGCCGCCAAACAGTTGACAAATCAGTTTTTTTCGTGTAGAATGTATTATGTATTATAATGTACAAAAATATTTTTTACTTCAGGAGAGTGATTTTTCTTGGACAGTACCGGGATAATGATTTTGTTATCCGTAATTCTCATTGCATTGTCAGCATTTTTCTCAGCAAGCGAAACTTCAATTTCGGGTGCAAGCAGAGTGCGGCTTAAATCCTATGCCGAAGACGGCAGCAAAAAAGCAAAACGCACACTTAAACTGATGGAGGATTTTGACAAAACAATTTCGGCAATCCTCATCGGCAACAACATTGTAAACATTGCGGCTTCGTCAATTTTCACCTATATTGCAATGAAGCTTTTCGGCGACGGCGGCGTAGGCATTGCAACAGCGTTTACAACAGTTATTGTGCTTATTTTCGGCGAAATTGTGCCGAAAACCGTTGCTAAAGCAAAAGCGGACAGCTTCAGTATGTTTGTTTCGGGTCCCATCTCGGCAATATCTTTTGTGTTTTCGCCGGTTTCTTCTCTGCTTACAGGAATAAAAGGCGTTATTGTACGTACTCCCGTTGACGAAAAACCGTCAATTACAGAAGAAGAGCTTAAATATATAATTGAAGAAACAAAGGATGAGGGCGTTCTTGAAGAACAGGAAAGCCAGCTTGCCCAAAGTGCTCTTGAATTTGACGAAATACGTCTTTCTCAGGTGCTTACACCCCGTGTTGACGTTGTGGCACTTGATATTGAAGCCTCAGCGGACGAAATGCTTGAAACCATGCTTGCACAGCAATTTTCAAGGCTTCCGGTTTATGAAGAAAGTGTTGATAATATTATCGGCATACTCCACGAGCGTGACTTTTTGGCATCATACGCAAAAGGAACTGCTCCCAATGTGAGAAAAATCATGAAAAAGCCGGAATTTATGCCGGAAAATCTTAAAATTTCCCATGCTCTTGCCAAAATGCAGAAAGGTAAATTCCAGCTTGCAATTGTTACCGACCAGTACGGCGGTACACTTGGCGTTGTGTCTATGGAAGATATTCTTGAAGAGCTGGTGGGTGAAATCTGGGACGAGCGTGATGAAGTTCTGCTCATGATTGAGCCGGCAGGCGACGGCAAATTCAAGGTAAACGGCGGTGCCGAGCTTGAGGATTTGCTTGAAGAATTTGATATAGATGAGGACGACATAGAAAGCGAATCAAACACAGTCGGCGGCTGGGTTTGTGAGCAGATGGGAAAAATCCCCTCCGAGGGCGAAAGTTTTATAGAAAAGAACTTGAAAATAACTGTAACCGGCGTTGACAACGTGCGTGTTACAGAGGTTCTGGCAGAAATTCTGCCGGAAGAAGCCGAAGAAGAAAAAGAATAATCATAATTAAAAATGCGAGTATTCCGGACAGTTGCGGGCATCTTTTTAAGATGCGTGAGGAAAGTCCGGGCTCCGTAGGGCAGGGTGCCGGATAACGTCCGGTGAAGGCGACTTTAAGGAAAGTGCAACAGAAAATTACCGCCTGCTTTGTCAGGTAAGCATGGTAAGGCGAGGTAAGAGCTCACCATTTTCTCTGGTAACAGGGAAAATATGTAAACCCCACCCGGAGCAACATCAGGAGAAATTAAGCTTGCCCGGCGTTTCTCCACAAAAATGGCTTGAGGCTGTCAGCAATGGCAGTCCTAGATAGATAACTGTCTGCAAAACAGAACCCGGCTTACAGGGGTACTCGTTTTTTATAAAAAACAAAACCGCATTATCGGTGTATACCGGTGCGGTTTTTTATTTTAAATTACAAAATTTCAAGATTTTCAAACTTCTCACCAAATTTTTTGCAGCACTCATTTTCGCACACAAGCACGTCAACATCCTCTAATGTGCATTGCTTGTATCCCGAATGTTTTCCAACCTTTGTGCTGTCGCACAAAAACACCTTTTTATCAGCATTTTCAAGCATTGCGTTACGCACAAAAACCTCGTCACGGGTGCAATCTGAAACAACACCGTCATCCGATAATGCCTTTGCCGAAAAAAACACCGTATCGGCAAAAATGTTTTTAAACGTATCGCAGGTATCGGTGCCGATAAGACAGTTTCTGTTTGCACGGCTTAGCATACCTCCTGCGGAATATACGGTTATTTCAGTACGTGACAGAAGATTTAAAATTTCTATGTTGTTTGTCACAACAGTCAGTGCCGTTTTTTTCATAAGCTTGGCAGCAAGAAAAAACGATGTGGAAGACTGGTCAAGAAAAATTATGCTGCCGTTTTTTACAAGCTGTGCAGCTTTTTGAGCAATCGCTTTTTTCGCATCCGTATTCTGATATGTACGCTCGTTGAACGGCACAACCGATGCATTGGACAAAATCAGTTCCGCACCTCCGTAACTGCGTTTTACAAGATGCTGTTTTTCCAGCACACACAAATCTCTGCGTATACTTGACGGACTTGCAAACAGCATTTCGCTCATATATTTTACACTTGCATACCCCTCTGATTTAAGAATATTTATAATCTCCTGATGTCTTTCGCTTTTAAGCATCTTCATCTCTCCTTGCGTGTTTTGTGCTCATTGTTCCTAATTTTTATGTCAATTTATCGGTTTTTGACCGTTTTTTGATTATTTATTGATTATACCGTTCAGATATATTATAATACAAATATATTCAAAAGTAAATAGGGAGACCAAAAAAATGAATATAAACGAGCTTTTAAAAGGTGTAGGCTGTGAATGCGGACGTCATCACAGCTGTGACATTGATTATGTTTACATAGAAAAAGGTGCAATTCTGCGTCTTGGCGAGCTTTGCAAAAATTATAAAAGCATACTCATTGTTGCAGATGAAAACACCTTTAACGCCGCGGGGAAACAGGTTCTTTCCGCACTTTCGGGCAAAAAGACAAATCAGGTTGTTTTTGGCGGCAAAACCGTTCTTATCCCCAACGAAAAAACCGTTGCAGCTGTCGAAGATGCATTAAACGATGCCGACCTTATTATAGGAATCGGCTCCGGCGTTATTCAGGACACCTGCAAATATGTTTCGTTTGAGAAAAAAATTCCGTATTTTATCGTGGCAACCGCACCATCAATGGACGGCTATGCTTCAACAGGTGCCGCAATGATTATGGGCGGCATGAAAGTTACTTACAGCACAGGCTTGCCCTCGGCAATCATCGCCGACACCGAGGTGCTTAAAAACGCACCCATGGAGATGATTAAAGCAGGATACGGTGATATTATCGGCAAATTTTCCGCACTTGGTGACTGGGAGCTGAGCCGCGAGGTAAACGGCGAATATTTCTGTCCGTATGTATACAATCTCACCTATGAAATGATAGAAAAAACACTCAGCCTTGCGGACGGACTGTTAAAACGTGACGAAAAAGCGGTTGCTGTGCTTATGGAAGCACTTGTTACCGTGGGTATTGCCATGAGCTTTGCAGGCACATCACGTCCTGCTTCGGGAAGTGAGCATCATCTGTCCCACTTCTTTGAAATCACCGGAATTGTAAATGGCGAAAATTATTTTCCTCACGGGATTGACGTGGCTTATTCAACAGTTGTAACTGCCGGAATATGCGAAAAAATCAGAAATTCGCAGTTTTTATCACCGCCGTATATTATGAACCGCAAGGAGTACGAGGCTGAAATGCAGAGGGTTTATAAAACCGTTTCGGAGGGTTGTATTGCATTGCAGGACAAAATGGGACGTTACGGCGAAAACCGTATTCCCGTATATCAGGAAAAAGAGGCAGAAATCCGCAAAATTCTTGAAAAAATGCCTTCACCTGCCGAAATTATTAAAATGCTTGAATCAGCCGGGCTTGATATAAATGAATTCTATAAATTATACGGTGAGGCAAAAATCAAAGATGCAATCAAATACGCCAAAGACCTCAAAGACCGTTACACAGTTTTGTGGATGAACTACGATTTGTTTGAAGGAGAACACCATGAATAATATAAAGCTGCTTGCATTTGACTTAGACGGCACGCTTACACAGCACAAAACACCCCTTTGCAAAGAGCACAGAGAAATTCTTGAAAAGCTTTCGGAAAAATACACACTTCTCATGGTAGGTGCAGGTCAGTGCAGACGTATTTTTGACCAGATGGAGCATTTTCCCATTGATATAATCGGCAACTACGGTTTACAGAGAGTAAAATACAACGCTGAAACAAAAAACATCGACACAGTTTATGATATTACCGAACCCTGCGACCGTGAGGAGATAGAAAAAAGAGTGACTTTTCTGCGTAAGAAGCATGGATTTACCGAGTTTGCAGGTGATAACGTTGAGTATCATTCCTCAGGGTGTATAACATTCCCGATTCTGGGCACAAAAGCAAAACAGGAGGACAAACTTGCTTTTGACCCGGACAGAAAAAAACGCCGTGCATTTTACGGCGAGGTTATTGAGCTGTTTCCGGAATATAACGTGTTTGTGGGCGGGTCGTCGTCTTTTGATATGGCACCCAAGCTCTACAACAAATATTATGCCCTTGACAAATACTGCACAGAACTCGGCATTCCACACAGCGAGGTTATTTTTGTTGGTGACGATTACGGTCCCGGCGGTAACGATGAGTCGGTTTATAAATCGGATTTCGGGTTTATTACAATTGATAATTATCTTGATTTTCCCGAAATTATAAAACCGCTTTTATAAGATATATTTTTTGACAGATGTCCCCAAAAGCATTATTCTTGGGAGGAATTGACGCTTTGGATAAAACACAAAAACAGCACGGTTTTTCCGTGCTGTTTTTGTTATCATAAAACTGTACAAAAATCTGAATTAATAGTTTGCCGAAAAATCCGGTCCTGCACCGCAACGCACGCAGTTTATTCTGCGTTCCTCGCGGTTTACCGTGAAGAAAGAAAATGCACTTTCTTCGCCGCTTCCGCGTGTTTTAAAATGGCGTGTGCCATCGGTGCACGGGTCAGCACCAAAGTTGTCGCTGGCAAGGTGCAGACAGCCTATAATAGGTGTGCCGCGGTTTGAATATATTAAATCAGCGTGTTCATGCCCGAAAAAGTAGCCTATAAGCTCGCCCTCGCCCTGCTGCGTAAAATCACAGCTTACATCATAGAAAAATGCACCGGATTTTTCGCTTGCACTGTATGAAGTGCCGTTTTTAAACGCCATGAGGATTTCCCACAGAGCATTGCCGCCAAAAAGCATACCTGCTCTTTTGGGATAAACAGGAATTGGTGCATAATGTGCAAACAAAACAACACCCCAGTCTTTGCCGGGCAGTTTGAGAGCCGTGTTTGCAACCCAGTTAAGCTGTCCGTTTCCGAAAGCATAGCTGTGACGAAGCTGTTGTCCGTCGATGGTAGGTGCATCCATTATATCAAGAAAAATTGCACGAAGCTTGTTTTTCTCATCGTCATAGTAACCATATTTGTTAAGAGGTGCGTTTTCGTCGCAAACAAACATTTCGCCGTGATGCGGCATAAGAATGTCGTGAACTTCTTTTTGAGTAAGCTCCATGTCTCTTGTGCCGAAAGGGTTTTCGTCATGGTTTCCGTTTGCAACCATAATGGGCAAATCGGGACGGTTATACTGTTTTACCAGATCGGCAAGCTCTTTGTGCTGACGGATAGCCTCTTCTTTTGATGTATGGTTGTCATTACACAGATAATCACCGCCAAAGCAGGTGAACGAAACAGGCACGCGGCGGCTTACTTTATCAATAGCATAAAGGGCTCTTTCGGTATATGTTGTGCAATTGTGCGTGTCTGTGATAAATGCAAAAGTAACGGTGTTCGTATAGTTTAAATTTTTGATTCTGCCGACAGCACCGTCAACCATATCTTCTACATAAATAGGCATCTCTGACATAAAAAGCACCTCGTTTTAAAAATTTTCTTCATTGTATCACAATATATGGTATTTGTCAATAAAAATCTTGTTGTTTTATATGACAATCTTGCTATTTTTGGAAATATAAAACGAAAAATTTCATATAAAAAGAGCCGTCTTAAAAAGGCGGCTCTTTTTATTATAAATTAGTCAAGTGTGATTGATTCCGGTTTGCAGATGGGAGTGATGTTTGTGATGTCTTTCCAGAGCATTGCTTTGAGTGTTTTTGCTCCGTCGAGAGATACGTTAACCATCACGTCGCCGCCTGTTGTTGATGCATAGTTTGCTTCAATAAGTTTGCCGTTTTCGTCGTAGCTTGCAAACATTACCACACCTGATGCACCTCTT
>JAZNOL010000052.1:0-4786 GCA_045580815.1 Clostridia bacterium
TTGTTGCAAGCCTTGCAGACAAAGGCGAAATGGACAAAGTAAGCACCGCAGAGCTTGATGCGGCAGTGCTTCAGATTGAAGCCTTATTGAAATAAAAGCAAATCCCTCAATTTCAAGTGAAAAGAGGCGTATTTTCTTGAAATTTTTTGAAAATATTTCAAAAAAACTTGTTACCGTTTTTCTGGCAACAACAGTAGTTGCAACACATATGTGCGTATTTTCGGAGGATTTTAATCCGTTTGACGTGAGCACGCCTGATTTTGAGGTTGAAGCACAGATAGCAGAAACCACAGAATCTGGCGGATATATTTCTATGCCGCTGGGCATTGAACCGTCACCGTCAACTGGTGCGGTGTCGCTGTTTTCGGTGCGAAATGATGTACTTCCACAGAAGTATGATATGCGTGATTACGGCTATGTTACAAGCGTGAAAAGCCAGGGGAGTCTCGGCGTTTGCTGGACTTTTGCAGGCATGTCCAATCTGGAATCTTATATTCTGCGTCACATTGACCCTGATGCCAATCCGGATTTCAGCGAAAATCATATGCGATTTTCAATGAGCCGCTATGCAAGCGACGGAAACTGGCTGTGGGGCGGTGACAGAACTCCCGATGCCGGTGGAAATTCTCTTTATACAACCGCATATCTTTCGAGGGGAAGCGGTCCTGCCGGCGAAACAGACGACCCATTTGTGTATGATACAACATTGCGCAGAACTATCTCTCAGCTTGAAACAGAAAACGGTATAAAAAAAGATTTGCCTGTTGACATAGGCAACGGAAATTATCTTTCCGGCACAAACGGAAAATACCTCCTGACCGATACAACAGTTATGGCAATGACCGATGACCGTGAAACAAACATAGAAAAAATCAAGCGTGCGGTTTACACCACAAATGCCGTTGATATAGGTGTTTACTGGGACACAAGCCGTTATGTTTCGGGTGCGAATATGTACTGTGATGCACCGCTCGGTTCAAACCATGAGGTTGATATTATCGGCTGGGATGACAGCTATCCTGCATCCAATTTCAAACGGACACCTACTGTGACACTCACATATTCTGACGGAACAAAAGCGACCTTCGGAAACACGGTTCCGGCCGGGGACGGTGCATTTTTAGTGAAAAACAGTTGGGGAACAGGACGTGGAGACAAGGGTTATTTCTGGCTGTCGTATTACGATGTTGACCTGTCACGAAGCAGTACCGAGGTATGCTATATTTCGGGTGTAAGCACAGAAAAATACGATAATATCTATCAGTACGACCCGCTTGTGAAAAATGCGTGGATTCCCATTGATGCAACGCAGGCACCTACTGTTACTTTCAGCGCTATGTTCAATGCAAAATACGGCGAAACTGTCAGTGCAGCAGGATTCTATACAATGAACGAAAGCTGCGATTACAGAATTTTTGTTGATACTTCGCCGATGGTCAGCGACAGTTATGATTATATTATAACAGACAATCCGGTGCTTGTTGCAGAGGGTAACATCCCGAATGCAGGGTATCACATGATAGAATTTGATGAAATTCCCGTAACAGGCACAAGATTTTGTATAACAGCAGAAATTACTGTGCCGGACGGTACATCAATCATTAAAGTGCCTCTTGAAATGCCGGGACACGACTCTTTGGGAAATACGGCAAACTCAAATGCGTCTGCCAATATAAAAGAAACATTCTTTTCAACAGCAGCAGTTGACAGCAGCGGCTACAATCGTATGTATGACGTCACAAAATATGTTACCGGGGCTGAAACGGCAAGTGCTGCTATAAAAGCCTTTACAAATGACCCGAAACACGACAGCGGACTTAGCGGCTATGTATCGTACAATGCTCCTGTGGGAAACGGCAATGCTGTGTTCAGCCTTGCAAACAACACCGGAGGCGAGCAAACTGCAATGTGTGTGACTGCTGTTTATAACGGTGATGTGCTTGAAAATGCGTTTGTTACAGAAAAAACCTTTTCAGACGGGGCTGCGGTTACGGGAGTTCCCTTTACTGTTTCGTCTTCGGATTGCACAGTAAAATCCATGATTTTTTATAAGGATTCGTTGCGTCCTGTTATGCCGGTGGGTGCAACACGGCAGAGAGTATATATTCCGACATCACAACAGTTTGGTGACAGCGTAATATGCTTAAAACCCGGAGAAAGCAGAAGCCTGAACATTCTTGACGGTGGAAACGATATGACCTACCGTTACACTTTCACATCAGCCGACACGAATGTTGCCACCGTAAGCAACGGTATAATCACAGCGGGCTCAACGCCCGGATATACCACAGTTACGGCAAAATGTGGTTTTGAAACAGTTACCGCTGAAGTATATGTAATTTATTAAAATGAAAATATAAAATCAAAATTAATTTTTGGAGGAAATAAAAATGAAAAAAGTATCACTTGACATTTCTCGTGCAGTTTCTGCATCAGAAATTGACAGCTTGTGGGGTGCTGTTGAAAACGCTCACAACACTCTTACAAACGGCACAGGTGCCGGAAACGATTTTTTAGGCTGGGTAAAGCTGCCTGAAAATTTTGACAAAGAAGAGTATGCCCGCATCAAAAAAGCGGCTGAAAAAATTGCAGGCGATTCCGACGTTCTTGTTGTTATCGGCATCGGCGGTTCATATCTTGGTGCAAGAGCCGCTATTGAAGCGCTCAACAGCAATTTCTACAACTACGAAGCAGGCAAAAAAACTCCGCAGATTTTCTATGCCGGCAACTCTATCAGCGGCAAATATTTAAACGAGCTTAAAGAATATCTCAAGGACAAAGATTTTTCAATCAACGTAATTTCAAAATCCGGTACAACAACCGAGCCGGCAATTGCGTTCCGTGTGCTTCGCAGCTTGCTCGAAGAAAAATATTCCGCCGAGGAAGCAAAATCAAGAATTTACATCACAACCGACAAAGCAAAAGGTGCGCTTAAAGGTCTTGCAGACAAAGAGGGTATCGACACATTTGTTGTGCCGGACGATGTAGGCGGCAGATACAGCATTTTCACAGCGGTAGGTCTGCTTCCCATTGCGGCGGCAGGTATTGATACCGATGCTATGATGGAGGGTGCAAAAGCCGCTCAGGACGATTTTGCAGCTCCTTCAAAAGACAACGCCTGCTACACATATGCGGCGGCAAGAAACGCACTTTATGCAAAAGGCAAAACAACTGAAATTATGGTTAACTACGAGCCTAATATGCACTATTTTGCAGAATGGTTCAAACAGCTTTTTGGCGAAAGCGAAGGCAAAGACAACAAGGGTATTTTCCCGGCTTCTGTTGACTTTTCAACCGACCTGCACTCAATGGGTCAGTATATTCAGGAAGGTCGCCGCAACATTTTTGAAACTGTTATCAACATCAAAGACGTTGACAAGGATATTATTATTGAAGAAGATGCAGAAAATGCCGACGGTCTTAACTTTATTGCAGGCGTAGGCGTTAACTACGTTAATAAAAGAGCATTCCTGGGCACACTTGCGGCTCACACAGAGGGCGGCGTTCCCAACATTGTTATAAATGTTCCCGAACTTAATTCCTACTATTTCGGTTACATGATTTATTTCTTTGAAAAAGCCTGCGGAATCAGCGGTTATATGCTGGGTGTAAACCCCTTTAACCAGCCCGGTGTTGAGGCTTATAAAAAGAATATGTTTGCACTTCTTGACAAACCCGGCAGTGACAAGGACTATAAAAAAGCTCTTGAAGAAAAACTTGCCGATGTAATGAAAGATATTTAATTTATGTACGATATTATAATAATCGGCGCAGGACCTGCCGGCCTTATGGCGGCAGGTTCTGCCGCTTTAGAAGGAAAATCCGTGCTGGTTATTGAAAAAAACCGGCTTACGGGCAAAAAACTGCGTATAACAGGCAAAGGCAGATGCAACGTTACAAACATTGCCGAAAACGAAGAGGTTATGAAAAACGTCTGCGGCAGCGGCAAGTTTTTATACAGCGCACTGGGCAATTTTTCGGGCAGCGACACGGTCAGCTTTTTTGAAAGTCTTGGCGTGCCGCTTAAAACCGAGCGTGGCGGCAGAGTGTTTCCGCAATCGGACAAAGCCGCCGATATTGCAAATGCACTTGAAGATTATGTTAAAAACTGCGGTGTAGAGATTCTGTGCGAAAAGGTGACGTCTGTTCTTGCTCAAAACGGCGAAATTTCCGGCGTAAAGCTGTCTGACGGACGTGTGATAAACGCCGGCTCGGTTATTATTGCAACCGGAGGAAAAAGCTATCCACGCACAGGCTCAACCGGCGACGGATATAAATTTGCCGAAACCTTAGGACATACTATCGTTACCCCCAGAGGCGCACTTGTTCCGGTTGAAATAGAGGGAAAATGGGTGTCACAGTTGCAGGGTCTGTCGCTTAAAAACGTGACCTTGTCGCTTTTTTGTGAAGATAAAAAAATTTTTGAAGAAATGGGCGAAATGCTGTTTACCCATTTCGGCGTGTCGGGTCCCCTTGTGCTTTCCGCAAGTTGTCACATAACAGACGACAGCAAAAAGTATCGAATCGTAATTGACCTAAAACCGGCACTTGACGAAAAGACTCTGGACAAACGTATTCTGCGTGATTTTGAAGAAGCCAAAAACAAAGATTTTGCCAATTCGCTGGGCGGTCTTTTGCCCTCAAAGCTTATTCCGGTGTTTACGCAGCTGTCGGGCATTGACCCTCACACAAAAATAAATTCCGTAACACGTGAGCAGCGGGCAGGAATGGTTAAACTTCTTAAAAATCTGACTCTTAATGTAAAATCACTGCGACCTGTTGATGA
>JAZNOL010000053.1:0-41513 GCA_045580815.1 Clostridia bacterium
TAAAAGTTTATATTTATTATTTAAACTTATGAGAGGAGAATGCGCATATGAAGCTTGTAACCTTTAAGGGCGGAATACATCCGCCGTATAATAAAGAACTTACAAATCAAAGTCGCATAGTTCCGGTAAAAGAACCGGAAAAAGTTTATATACCGCTTCTGCAGCATATAGGTGCTCCGTGTGATGCACTTGTAAAAAAAGGTGACAGCGTAAAAGTGGGACAAAAAATAGGCGACAGCGGAGCGTTTGTGTCAAGTCCGGTACATAGCAGCGTTTCGGGAACAGTTGCCGATGTTAAAAAACATATTCATCCAAACGGAAGCATGGTGCAGACAGTTATTATAGAAAATGACGGAAATAATACACTTTGCGAAGATTTGAAGAAAAACGACTATAAAAAAATGTCACCGGAAGAAATAATAAAAGTGGTTCATGAGGCCGGTATTGTCGGCATGGGTGGTGCAGGATTTCCTATGCATATCAAACTTTCTCCGCCAAAGGACAAGGTTATAGAATATCTTGTTGTAAATGGGGCAGAGTGTGAACCGTATCTTTCAACGGACCACCGGACAATGATTGAACACACAGAGGAAATTATTTATGGCATAAAAGCTATAATGAAAGCAACCGGTGCGCAAAACGCAATTATTGCTATAGAGGATAATAAACCCGATGCGGAATCGGCACTCAGTGAACTTGTTAAAAACGAGGAAAATATTAAAATAAGCGTGATGGAAACAAAATATCCGCAGGGCTCAGAAAAGCATATGATTAAAGCAACGCTTAACCGTGAAGTGCCAAGCGGGGGATTGCCGGCAGATGTTGGTGTGGTTGTTAATAATATTGATACCTGTGTTGCTGTTGCAAATGCTATACGTAAGGGTATGCCGGTAATAAGAAAACGTGTTACGGTTTCCGGTGGAGGAGCAAATTATCCCGGCGTGTTTGAAACAGTTATAGGTACTCCGTTTTCGGCTCTTATAGAGGCAGCAGGCGGATTTTCGGGCGATACAAAAAAAGTTGTAATGGGCGGACCGATGATGGGTGCTCCGCAGTTTGATATGGATGCTCCTGTTATAAAAACAACATCGGGATTACTTGCACTTACACGCAATGAAATTCGTCCTCTTGAGGCAGGACCTTGTTTGCGTTGCGGAAAATGTGTGGATGCATGCCCAATGAATCTGATGCCGCTTATGTTACTGAAAGCGGCAAAAACAGATGATGAAGAACTTGCACTTGAATATAACGTAAAAGACTGTATAGAATGCGGAAGCTGCTCATTTACATGCCCGGCAAACCGTCCGCTTGTTGAAAATATACGTATTCTTAAAGCAAGAGCAAGTATTAAAACTGCACAGAGAAAGTGAGGGTAAAAAATGGATTTGATAGTATCATCATCACCTCATATAGCGACAAAACAAACAACAAGCGGGATAATGCTTGATGTAATAATTGCTCTTTTGCCGGCAGGTCTTGCAGGAATGTTCTTTTTCGGATATCAGGCACTTGCAGTTATACTAATGTCGGTTGCAGTGAGTGTTTTGGCAGAGTATATATGGCAAAAAATAATGAAAAAACCAGCATCAATAGGAGACCTTTCGGCTGTAGTTACAGGGCTTTTGTTAGCATATAGCCTGCCTCCTACAACACCGCTTTATATGGTAGCGGTTGGTGCTGTGTTTGCAATAATAATAGTTAAACAGCTTTTCGGTGGACTTGGTCACAACTTTATGAACCCGGCACTTTCGGGACGTGCGTTTATGCTGGCTGCATGGTCAGGCGCAATGACGTCATGGACAAACCCATCTGTTTTAGGATTGGATGCTGTTTCGTCTCCAACACCGCTGGCGTTACTTGCCGAAAAGAAAATTGCCGAACTGCCCGGTTATCTTGATATGTTTATCGGAAACATCGGCGGCAGCATAGGTGAAACCTGTTCAGTACTTATTTTACTTGGTGCCCTTTATCTTGTTATAAGACGTGTTATTTCGTTACGTACTCCCGTTGCATTTGTTGGGACGGTAGCAATACTTACATTTATCCTCGGTGGCGGCAGTGATGCGGCAAGTTCATTTAAAATTATGCTTACACACTTGCTTTCAGGTGGCTTGTTGCTTGCGGCATTCTTTATGGCAACCGATTATACAACATCACCGGTTACGCCTCTTGGACAAATTGTTATGGGTATAGGCTGTGGTTTGATAACAACAGTAATTCGTCTTTACGGCGGATATCCGGAAGGTGTAACATACGCAATCATGCTTATGAACGTGGCAACTCCGCTTATTGATAAGTTCACACGTCCGCGTGTGTTCGGACATAATAAGAAAAAGGAGGCGAAGCAAAATGTTTGATAAAGAGGCTATAAAACCGGGAATTACTTTGGGGCTTACAGCTCTGGTGCTGGCATTTTTGCTTGCCTTTGTAAATATTGTAACACGTGACACAATAGCACAGCGAAAACAAGATGATATTAAAGCTGCTTTGAATAAGGTTATTGAGGGTGCTGAATTTGAAGAAGTTTCTGCAGAAAATGACCTTATTGTGTATAAAGCAACAAAAGACGGAAACCCGGCAGGTTATTGCGTTCAGGTTTCATCTTACGGGTACAGCAGTACACCTATATCAATGATTGTAGGCGTAGATAGCGAGTATAATATAATAGACATTTCGATTACGGAAAATAAAGAAACTCCGGGTCTTGGTTCTAAAGCCAGTGACCGAAATTATCTTGATAAGCTAAAGGGTAAAACCGGCGAAATCAAGGTTGAAAAAGACGGCGGCGAAATTGAGGCAATAACAGGTGCAACAAAATCGTCACGTGCCGTTACTGACGGAGCAACAAGAGCAATCGAAGCGGTAAAGAAAATCGGAGGTGGAAGCAATGAATAAAAAAAGTGCACTGTCCGTTTTTCTTAACGGTTTAATCAAAGAAAACCCCGTGTTTGTAATGCTTTTGGGAATGTGCCCCACAATGGCGGTTACAACATCGGTACAAAACGGTTTTGGCATGGGTCTTGCCGCAACATTTGTGCTTATATGCTCAAATGCAGTTATTTCTCTTTTAAGAAATGTTATTCCAAATAAAGTGAGAATTGCTTCCTATATAATAATAATAGCGACATTTGTTACAATTGTGCAGATGCTGCTGGAAGCATACATTCCGGAACTCAATAAGAGTCTGGGCGTGTTTATACCGCTTATAGTTGTTAACTGTATAATCCTTGCCAGGGCAGAGAGCTTTGCCTCCAAAAACGGGGTGTTCCATTCTGCACTTGACGGATTAGGCATGGGTCTTGGTTTTACCTTTGCACTCACAGTCATGTCAGCAATACGTGAGCTTCTTGCAATGGGCACATTTGCCGGACTTCCGGTGTTTACACTTTTTGGCAATAACTATAATGGTGCAATAGTTATGATACTTCCCCCGGGCGGATTTTTAACCCTCGGACTTGTGATTGCGGTGATTAATATCATCAAAAAACGTAAGAAAGGCGGCGCAGAATAATGTATATATTAAAGCTGATTTCAATATGTTTTTCGGCGATATTGGTTGAAAACTTTGTTCTTGTAAAATTCATGGGAATATGCCCGTTTTTGGGCGTTTCAAAGAAAATACCCACAGCAATAGGTATGGGCGTTGCGGTAACTGTAGTTATAGCACTTTCCTCGGCATTTACATGGGTTGTGCAGTATTTTCTGCTCAGTCCCTTCAGACTTGAATATTTGCAGACAATAGTATTTATTCTTGTTATAGCATCATTGGTGCAGTTCATCGAAATGTTCCTGATGAAAAAAATTCCCACGTTGTATGAAGCACTTGGTATTTATCTGCCGCTTATTACAACAAACTGCGCAGTGCTTGGTGCAACAATTCAGGTGCAGACAAACGGTTATGACTTTTTGCAGGCGGTTGTTTTCGGATTATCGGCTGGTATAGGTTTTACACTGGCAATTGTATTGTTTGCAGGAGTGCGTGAGCGTCTGGAAAGCAGTGAATATCCTGATTTTATGGAAGGTTTTCCGATTGCACTTGTTTCAGCAGCACTTATTTCACTGGCGTTTTTCGGATTCCAGGGTCTTAAAATTTAAAGGAGGTAGCAGAGAATGAATTTTAATTTTATGGAAATTTTAATGCCGGTAGTTATTCTCGGTGGCCTCGGACTTATTTTCGGTGTTGTTCTTGGCGTTGCAGCAAAAATTTTTGCTGTACAGAAAGACGAAAGAATAGACCGGATAATCGGCGTTTTGCCGTGTGCAAACTGCGGAGGATGCGGATATGCCGGATGCAGTGCCTATGCATCTTCTGTTGTTGAAGGTAAAGCTGATGTTTCGGCTTGTACTGTTGGCGGTGAGGAGTGTGCTTCAAAAGTCGCAGAAATTATGGGTGTTAAAGCCGAGTATGTAAAAAAAGTTGCAAGAATAAAATGTGCAGGTGATTGCGAGGCTTCTCCGGCACGTTATAAATACAAAGGTGTAGAAAGCTGTGAAGCTGCAGCTAAACTGGGCGGCGGACCAAAATCCTGTTCGTACGGATGTATGGGGTTTGGTAGTTGCGCATCAGTTTGTGAAATGGGAGCAATCAGTATTCAAAACGGAATTGCTGTTATTGATGAAGAACTTTGTAAGGCTTGCGGAAAATGTGTAGCGGCTTGTCCCAAAACACTTATCGAAATTGTTCCGGCAAATAATAAATACCATGTGGCATGTGCATCAAAAGACAAAGGTGCAGAGATGAAAAACACTTGCGCTGTTGGCTGTATAGGATGTAAAATGTGCGAAAAAGCATGTCCATCCGAAGCAATTTCGGTTGAAGATAATATTGCAAAAATAGATTATGCAAAATGTACACTTTGTGGTGCATGTGCAGAAAAATGTCCTAAAAAAATAATAAAAATATTTGAATAATGAGAATAACGGAGGATTAATTACCAATGGACGAATACCCTTTACGAATGAAGCCCGTATTCAAGGATTATATCTGGGGCGGAAATTCGCTTAAGAAAATCTATAAAAAGGATACCCCATATAAAGTTACTGCTGAAAGTTGGGAGGTTGCCGACCATGCGGATGGCAAATCGGTAGTTGACGGCGGTACATATGACGGAAAAACACTGTCGCAGCTCACAAAAGAGTTTGGAGAAGATTTTGTCGGTAATCTTTGTGAGTGCGAAAATGGAGAATTTCCGCTTTTGATGAAACTTATTGATGCAAAAGATTCGCTTTCAGTGCAAGTGCATCCTGACGATGCATATGCAGCAGAACAAGGCGGAAACTGTCAGGCAAAAACAGAGATGTGGTATATTCTTGATGCAGATTCTAAATCAGAACTTGTTTACGGGTTTAATAAGGATGTTACTACCGAGGAATTTGAAACGGCGATAAAAAACGGAACTCTTCTTGATAATTTGAATTTTGTCTCGGCAGAGGAGGGGGATGCGTTTTTTATTGAAGGCGGTACAGTACACGCAATTGGCAAAGGTCTTCTCATTGTAGAAATTCAGCAAAATTCAAATACAACGTATCGAGTTTTTGACTGGAACAGAGTCGGCTCAGACGGAAAACCAAGAGAACTTCATATAAAACAGGCTTTGGAAGCATCTGCAACCGATTCAGCTGTCGGAAACGAAAAAATGTCTGCTTTGACAGTAGAATCTGAAAACTGCAACCGCACATTTATTGCGTGTTGTAAATATTTTGCAGCAGAAAAGATTGAAACAGATGATTTTGCAGATGAAGAAACTGACGGCAGGAGTTTTCATATTTTGTTTTTTGCAAAAAAAGATGCAGAGATAGAATGCGAAAACGGTACATTTGAGGCAGAAGCGGGGGATACCTTTGTTATCCCGGCGTCACTTGGCGAGTATAAAATAAACGGCGAGTGCGAATATCTCAAATTTTATATTCCTGAATTTGAAAAAGATATACTGTCACCTTTAGCAGAAGCAGGTTACAGCGAAGAAGAAATCCTTGCTCTGCTAAAGTAATAAATTTTTGTTATAAAATCAAGCCGGCAGAGTTGTTTCTGCCGGCTGAAACTTTGAGGGGGATTTTATGGAAACAATACTTGTAAGTGCATGTCTGCTTGGCGAAAACTGCAAATATAATGGTGGAAATAATAGATGTGAGAAGGTTTGTGAGCTTTTAAAAAAATATAAAATAATTCCAGTGTGTCCCGAAACTGCAGGTGGATTGCCTGTGCCGAGAAAACCGGCGGAAATATCTGGGAATAAGGTGTTGATGTCTGATGGTACAGATGTAACTTCTGAGTTTGAAAAAGGTGCAAAGCTTACATTGGAAGCGGCAATTGCATACAGTTGCAAAAAGGCTGTTTTAAAGGCTAAAAGTCCTTCTTGTGGAAGTAATAAAATCTATGACGGTACATTTTCAAAAAAAATTGTTAACGGTGATGGAATAACCGCAAAACTGCTTAAGGAAAACGGTGTTGTGATTTTTACCGAAGAAGAAATAAAAAGTCTTTAATTTTGCAAAAAAATAAACATATATTAACTTTAGTGTTAATATATGTAAATATTTTTAGATGGTGATTTTTTACAAAAATTAATGCAAAAATATAGGCAGGGTGACGAAAAAGTTTGTTTTTTGATGAAAAAATGACTTAAAAATACAGCAAAACGTCAAAAATTAATCAAAAAAATATTTACAAAACGTAAACACATATGTTCACAAAATATACACCTGTACAAATTTCATAAAATATGTTATAATACTTAGTGTATAAGTGACAAACTTATACAAAACAATATTACAAAAATAATGCAAAAACAAAAATTCATATTAAAAATAGCTAAACAGCATATTGAAATATACGTTAAAATGATGATGTTTTGTTGGTGAATAATGTAATGTTGGGTGATAAAAATGAAATTTGAGCGTTTTTTCAAGCAAAAAAGCATAAAAAACGCTTTGCTGTGTGTTTGTGCTGTTTCTATAACTGCAATGTGCGGTTGCACAAGTTCAAAAACCGGTAAAGAAATAACAACCGTTACTTATTGGTCCGGTAATTCGCACAGCAAGTATGTAATGGCAGACCTTTTTAATGACTATAACAGGTCAGAAGGAAAGCAAAACGGTATTTATATCGACTATTATGTCAAAGATAGCGAGAAAATTGATTCTCTTGTGGAAGAAGCAATTGCTTCCGGTCAAGCTCCGGATTTTTACGGAGTATACGATGAATCATTAATTAAAAGCGGAAACGCTTTAGCGATTGATGATTTGCCCGGTGGAAAAGCATTTCTTGAGACTTTTGACGAAGAAGATATCCTTGACCCGATAAACGGAAAGATTTACGGCTTGCGGATTGGGGCATGCACACAAGGTATGATTTATAACAAAGATATGTTCAGAAAAGTCGGTATAGTAAATAGTAAAGGTGAACCCACACCTCCGAGTACATTTGATGAAATGCGCGATTACGCAAAACGTCTCACAAATGAGGATAAATACGAATACGGTATTGTTGTTCCGATGGGTTGGAGCAATTGGTTCAATAGCGATATAGTTTCTCCTTCAATGAGTAGTAGTGGTTTTACAACGTATAACCCTAATACAGGGCGCTATGATTATTCTTATATTAAGCAGGTTGCACAATATTTTCTTGATATGAAAAAAGACGGAAGTATCGTGCCGGGCGAAAAATTGTTGGATAACGATCAGGCACGTGCACGCTTTGCAGAAGGCGGCATTGGGATGAAAATGGCATTTTCCTTTGATGTTGGCGTTTTAAACGATCAGTTTGCTGCAAAATGCGACTGGGGAGCAGCGAAGTATCCTACAATTGATGCTACTGTAAGATATCCGTCCCGTATGAGTTATAACTCAACAAGCCTTATGAATGCTGAGTCTGTTAAAACTGTCGGAGGAATAAAAATGATGACGGTTTTAAAAATGATTATGTCGGATGAAGCAATCGCTTACAGCTATAGAGAGGGAGTTTCAATTCCCTATAAAGAGGAAATCATAAACAGCGTACCTTTGGGCGAAAATGCCAAAACCGGATGGAAAGCCTTTTGTGAGCTTGTTTATGACAGTAAAGAAGAAGTCAAAGGTCCAAAGTATAATGCCGATGAACTCGAAAGCCTTGGAGATATATTTATAAACCATGTTTGGACCGGCGAAAAAAACTTAAATGAAGCATTTGACAGCCATGAAGAGGCTGTTAATATAGCCATTGAAGCATATGCGGAGCAAGATGGCAACCAATAAATAAATTTTTAAGAGGGTGTAAAAAAATTGATGGTGGCAACAAAAAACACTAGGAAAAACGGCATGAAAAGTGAACGCGTTAAAGAAGCGGCACAGTGTTATGCCATGCTTGCAACCCAGATTATAGGCTTTTTTACATTAAGTATTTATCCTATTATCTGGACATTTAGATGGTGTACATATTATTACAATCGTATACCGTCAGCTACAAGATTTGTAGGATTTAAAAACTTCCAGACACTTTTTGCAGACAAAGCTTATTGGCAAGGTTGGCTTACAACACTTGAATTTACGCTTTTAAAAATTCCGATAGAAATACCTCTTGCATTGTTGCTTGCTGTTCTCCTTGCGAGAAAAGGACTTAAAGGTCGTGGATTCTTCCGTTCAATGTACTATATGCCTACTGTTATCAGTGGTGCTATTATCGGTCTTATTTTCTCAAGTATGTTTGCGAGTGACGGTATTATAAATGCTTGGCTTATGGATCTTGGCTTGGTTGGAAAGAGAATCGGTTGGTTCGGTAGCAAAGCGACATCAATGGGTGTGCTTGTTGGTTCAAGCATTTGGAATACATTTGGTACAAACGTAATTTATTTTGTGGCAGCACTTTCAAACGTTGATGAATCGCTTTACGAAAGTGCAACCCTTGACGGTGCTAACAAGTGGCAATCGTTCATACATATTACTTTACCGGGTATTGCTCCGGTATTCCAGACGATACTGATGCTGTCAATCATTGGTACTCTTGGAACAAATGACTTCGTAATTATGATGTCGGGTGGTGCACCTGGTGGTCAGACGCATACCGTTATGTCATATATGACAACTAAATACACTCCCGGGTTTGCTGATACAGTAACACCAAATATAGGCTACGGTTCTGCCGCTTCAATTATAACAGCTATAATTTTTGCAACAATTTCAATACTTTACAATAAATTGAGCGGTAAAATGAATAAAGTAAACGATTAAGGGGGTGTCCGAATTGAAAACAAAAAATTTAATTACAACAATTATTACTTATCTTGTACTTATATTAGTGCTTGTTATAGTTGTATTTCCGATAATATATACAGTATTAGCTTCATTTAAAACAAATAAAGAAGTTATGACAACTCCGGGCGCCTTGTTCCCGATAAACCCAACCTTTGACAACTATGTAACTGCATGGAATAAGCTTGAGGTATGGCGTATGCTTATCAACAGCTTGATTTACACTTGTTGGAACGTTACATTTGCGGTTTGTACAAGCGTAATGTCAGGTTATGTTTTTGCACGCGGTCACTTCCCACTTAAAAATGTGATTTTGTATGCATTTACATGTCTTATGTTTATTCAGATTGTCGGCGTAGGTGTTTACCCTACATTTGAACTTTTGGAAACGGTGTCATTTGGTTATTTGACAACAGGCTTGTTCTCTCTTATGATTACAAAAGTGTTTGCTGTGCAGATAGTTAATACATATCTTGTACGAGGTTACGTTAATTCGCTTCCGACAGCTCTTGACGAAGCGGCAAAAATTGACGGTTGTAGCTTTTTCAGCACCCTTGTAAGAATTATTGCTCCGCTTCTTAAACCTATTATTGCAACAATGATTATTCTTGGATTTAACGGTTCATGGAACGATTACATGATGCCTACAATCTTTACAATTACAAATAAAGAACAGCAGACACTTATCGTTGGTATTACACAGCTTAAATCATCAGGTGGTGCTGCTTCACAGTGGAACCTCATGCTTGCCGGTTCGGCAATTGCACTTGTTCCTGTGCTTGTAATGTATGCTTGCTGTAACAAATACTTTGTATCAGGTCTTTCAGCAGGTGCAGTTAAAGGTTAATATATAGTTGTAAATTATGGCAAACGGGGGAGATCTCATTACCCCCCGCTTGCCAAATACATAAGATGAATTATGAAATATAAAAATATGATTTAGTGTAAAATACAAACTTTCATTTTATACGATTTATGATATAATAAATAATCGTATGAAAAAGTTAAAAACTAAATTTTGAATGTAAAAAGCCGCTTTACATCAATGTTTATGCAAAACCGTAATTATGCCGGAAAAGCCGTTTTCGGTATATATTGCGATGTCTTAAAAAGAAATTGCATAGTTGTTGTATAAGCGGAATTTTTCATTATAAAAAACAGCCCGAAGGGCAGAATGGGGAGGAATTATGAGAAATTACTCAAAAACATTAGCACTTATTCTTACTCTTGCAATGCTACTGTCTTGCACAAGTGTTTTTGCAGGCGGATTTACAGCAGAGACAATAGAAGTAAGAACAAACGAAACATCAGCGACTTATGTAAAATACGTTGATGATTTCAAAGGCTATTCTGTGTCAAACTCAACGGCGTTCGGTGCAGAAAAAGCTATCGAAGGTTACAAAAATAAAGCACAGGAGATTGCAAAAGCAACCGACTACAAATGGGTTCTTTCCGGCAAAGTTATGGGAAGAAGCAACCAGTATCCCGGCTGGGCATATATGGAAAATGGCAGCTTGCGTGTTGCCGACAAACACCAGTACGGCACAGCGGTTAATCTCGTGCCGAATACTGCACTTGCAGTAGGTGATGCTTCTCATATTGTGTTTACATCATCAGCCAACTCTACAGATAACCGTCATGGTTTGCGTGCTTTTGTTGATTCAACAGCAGAAAATACATTTTATGAATTTGCCTGCTACAGATACAGCGATACGGATAATAGGAATCTGCCGTATTTCCGTATTTCGGTAAACGGTAGTGAAAAATATATTGTTAAAGGCACAGATGCAATAACTGACAAAGAAACCGTTACATGGGACATAAGAGTTGATAACGGCATTGTGTCCTGGACAATGACAGCAACTAACGGCAAAACATGGTCAGGCTCATATCTTGACCCCAATTTTGATACAATTATGTCAAAAGCGGCTTATCCTGTTGCATCTTACACAAGAGGAGATACAAACACCGCTACCGGTCAGACACCGCCCAAAACAACATACGTTGAATTTGAATCGGGCAAGGCTTATATAAACATGGGTATTCCGGCAACATATATGCACTATGACCTTCTTGAAGGGAAAGCAATCACCGATGGGGTTGCACAGTTTAGAGATAAAGGCGTAGTACGTGTGATTACAGCACCGGAGCTGGCAAATGAGAAAACAACAATTTCACTTTCAGCAGACAATTCCGCATGGGATACACTTGAAGTAAAATTTGACGAAAACGGCACATGGATAAACAATCAGAATGAAAATGAATACGGCTACATTGATTTTGGATCAAATATCCTTGGTGCAAACGTATATACAGATTTAAACAGCACAAAAACAATTACTGTTCCGGTCAAAGAATCGATAACTCTTGATGCAAAAATTCAGGGCTCTGCCGATGACATCGTATGGAGCAGTAGTGAAGAAGGCTATGCAACTGTCCAAAACGGTAAAGTTACTGCCAAAAAGAGTGGTACAACTGTTGTTTCGGCAGAAAAAAGCGGCATATCACTCTCTGTAAACGTTGTTGCACTTGGTGAATTCCAAGCGGCAATCAACAACGATGCTGTTGAAGCGTATATTGAGGAAAAAACACCTGTTATTGATGCAATTAACGGGGCGGATGCAGAGGGCATTGTTGATATTATTAACAGCGATGACGGTCTTGCACTTATCACCGATATAAATATCGAACAGCTGCGTGCAATGGACGACGATGCAAAGCTTGAACTTGCACAGCGCCTTGATACATACAAATTCCGTCTCGGAAGTGAGCAGGATGTTCTTGATTTTATTGCTACAATAGATAATGAATATCTTCTCGCACAGGCTAACCATGTTACAGATACAGCAGTATTACAGCAGGTTATTGAAGATAATGCAAAAGCGTTTTCTATTGATGTAAGTTCGCAGGAATACGTGGATAATAAAGCTGTTGTTCTTGTAATGCTCGCTGACAAAGAATTTAAGAATCTTGCAGATTTTCAAATGCAGTTTAATAATGCAACAGAAAATTATATTGCAAAAATAAATGACCTTGCGAAAAAAATGAATACTGCAACCGTTGATGAAATGAAAACAATCATTACAACCGACCTTGCAGATATTGCAAAAACTCCGTTCAAAGGTCTCAAAGCCATTGAAATTGACGATATTGTTGCACTTGACAGCGATAAACTCGAAACCCTTGCAAAACGTATGGGAACATATACTTATGCGGTAGCAAGCCTTGAAGATATAAATGGAATTATTGAAACTCTCGAAACAGAATACTATGTGGGTAAACTGTGCAATATTTCGGATAAATATGCACTTGAGCTTGCTCTTGCAGGTGCAAACACAGTTCTCGGTCTTGACCTTGAGGGTGATTATCTTGCTGCAAAAGACGTTTATCTTTCAAACCTTGTAAATACCGAGTTTGAAAACAAGGCTGACCTTGTTACAAAATTTGAAAACGCAATCGGTGATTATTCAACAGCACTTAGTGAGCTTATCAGTAAAATGAATAATGCTGATAGTGCGGCAATGCTTGCACTTATTGATAACAAAGAAATCGACGCACTTGTATCTCTTAAATTTGATACGATGGGCGAGTATGATTTTGACGCAGTACGTGCAATGGCTGACGAAAACAGACTTGCTCTGGCAGAGCGTCTTTGCACATACACATATTCATGCGATTCTCTTGCAGATGTTGCAGCGGCAATAAATGCGATTACAACAGAATTTTATGTTGATAAATTCCAGAATATTGCATCAGAAACAGATATGCTGGCACTTCTCAAGGATTACGGCGAAAAAGTTCATCTTCCCGTAAAAACAGACCTTTATGCAAAAGCAAAAGATGATATTGCAGCAGCACTTGTAAACAAAACATTTACAAATGCAGCTCAGATGCATGATATTTTCTCTGTTCCTTATGTAATGACAAACTACAATGCGGCAACGACAGCTGAAGAAATTCAGAATATTGTTGAAAACGCACCGGCTGAGCTTGGCTACAATGTTGAGCATTTTGAAAGCATTCAGGCAAAAGACTTGCTTTACCGTCAGATTATAAGCACAAAATCGCAGATAACAACATTTGATGCATTGCTTAACAAAATTGACAGCTTCCCGGCACTTGAGTATAAATCATTTACATACGAAGACGATTTCTCAACATATAATGCAACAAACTCAAAATTCGGCGAAGCAAACAAAGTGACCTTTGCAAAAGATGTTAACTACGTTATTGCAAGCGACTCCGATAAAGGAAGCAGATGGATTTCTTCCGGTAAATGGGTAGGTAGCGGTACACTTGGCAGAGGTTATATGAGAAGTGACGGTATTGTTGTTCACGATATCTGGCAGTATCAGTCATCAATCAACCTTGACCTGGGGGCAGATTTCAAACCCGGCGAATATCAGGAATTTGAAGTTCACCTCAAAGCTCTCGGTGATGCCCGTGTTGCTTTCCGTGCAATGATAAACAGCGGAGACAGCATGATGTATGAATTTAACCGTTACCGTGGTTCGGATGCCGTCAATATAAGACTTACTCCTGTTGCAGGTCGTCTTGAGGGCTCTAAGGATGGTTATGTAAGCTCAACAAAACGCAGTAACACATCACTCACCTTTGACGGAGAAATGGTATGGAAGGTTACTATCAATAACGGTGTTGTTACATTCAATGTATCAGACCCGGCAAACCCCTCAAAAACTTGGAGTGGTATGTTCATTGACGAAAACTATAATGACCTTGTAAAAGATTTCAGATACCCCTTCGCAATTGCTTCAACAGGCGACGGTGCTATTATCTGTTCATATGTAAAATATACAACAGGAACACCTTATGTTACAATGGGCGAGCCGGACAATGCACTTTATGCAGATTTTGCAGAGGGTGAAGAAATAGATGAAGACGGCACAATTGAACTTAAAGACAGCACAGTTGTAAGAAAAATTATCGCTCCTGCGCTTGCAAACACAAAAATCACACTCGGTCTTTCAGCAGACGGCAGAACATGGACAAACTATGAAAATGCTGCTTTTGACGAAAATGGGCAGTGGCTCAATAACCTTGACGCAGTAGAATATAAATATGTAAAACTCCCTGTTGCACAGGATGCAGCAGTAAAAGTTCTCTGCGATATGAGCGATTCTGATACATTTACCGTAATGGGCGGAAAACCTGCAACATTTATGGCAAAATCAGACGACGCAGTTACATGGAAAGCATATGCAACAACAGTTAATCAGGAAACAGGCGAAGCAGAAGAAAAAGAAGACTACAGCTTTGTTTCTGTTGAAAACGGCGTGGTAACTGTTCTTAAAGATGCAAAAGACAGACGCACAGGCAAGGTTATCCCGGTTAAGCTTGTGGCAATCACTGAAAACGGCGTTGAAATGTCGACAAATCTTGACGTTGTAGGCGAAATCCGCCGTGCACAGCTTGAAGGCAAGGTTGATGAATATCTTGCTTCAAAAGCACCCATTGTTTCAGCACTTTCCAGCGGAAATGCACAAACAATTGAGGATATGATAAAAGGCAAAGCAACATATAATCTTTCGGATATTGTTGACCTTGATCTTGCAGGTGCAAAAGCACTTGATATTCTTGAAACAAACCAGTTTGCAGCTGCTCTTGAAACATACAGTTTCAAATGCGAAAGCATTGACGATATTTATGCTATTCAGGATGCAATAGACAAAGAGGTTAATACAGTTAAGCTCAACGGAAAAGAAACTGCAAAAGAAGTTGAAGAGCTTCTTAATCAGCAGAGATATGATGAAAACGGAAAACTGTATTATGTTTACGGTCTTGATCTTGATAACGAATATTATCTTGACGCAAAAGATGTTGTTCTTGATGCTATGACAAACAAAGTCTTCAAAAATTTTGCAGACGTAGAGTATACCTTTGAAAATGCATATGTTATTGATGCACTTAAAAACACAGATACATATTCTTATGTAGGCAAACTCATAACAGACTGCGATGATGAAATAGGTTATGATGAAAAACGTCTTGAAGAAGAGAACATTAACCTTACAAATCTGTATAAAGAAATTTTCGGAAATATCGAAGATATTGACACAATTGAAGAGCTTCGTGATTTCATTGATAATTATGAAGATGACGAGGATTCCGACAGCTTTGGCGGAGGTGGCTCCGGTGGAGGAGGCGGCTTTGGCGGCGGTGGAAGCAGCGTAAATGTTTCTTCAAATCTTGCAGCAGGCTCGCTTATAAGCGGTGCTACAACACAGCTTGGTCAGTCAACAGTTATGGCAAAAACTCAGATTTACAGCGATGTTCCTGTTGAACACTGGGCATATGATGCAACAAGATACCTCACAGCAAAAGGTGCAATAAACGGTTACGGTGACGGCACATTCCTGCCCGGTCAGGCTGTTACACGTGCAGAATTTATCAAAATTCTTCTTACAGGTTTCGGTGTTGAAGTGCCGGAGCTTGCAATGACAACAGACGAAGAGGGTAACGAAGTTGCACCAGAAATGGCGTTTGGCGATATTTCGATAAATGACTGGTATGCAAAATATATGGCTGCCGCAAAAGATATGAATGTACTCTTTGGCGACGAAAACGGAAACTGCAATCCCAATGCACGTATTACCCGTGAAGAAATGTCAGCATTTGTATGCCGTATGATTGAAGCAAACGGAAAAACTCTGCCGAAGAGTGAAACACCGTTCATATTTGAAGATGGTGAATATATCAGCGACTGGGCGTTTGGCTCAGTATCAAAACTTCAGCTTGCAGGCATTATAAACGGTTACGGCGACGGTTGCTTTGCACCAAAAGCAAGTGCATCTCGTGCGGAATCTGCAAAGGTTATTTACATTGCCTTTAACTATATGCAGGATATTCCCGAGCCGGTAGAAGAAACTGCTGAGGAAGAAACAACTGAAGAAGCTCCGGCAGAAGAAGTGGCAGAAACAGACGCAACAACAGACTTGACAGAAACATCAGAGGAAAATTCGGAAGCAGCAGAGGATGCTGCTTCTGAAGACGCTGAAAATGCAGAAGAAACCGCAGAAACTGAAGCAACAGAAGAAGATACAACAACCGAAGAAAACGGGGAGGATGCAAATGAATAAAATAATACGCAATTTAGCTTTGCTGTTGTGTATGGCGTTTGCTTTTTCGTTTAATGTTATGGCGGTTGCTTCTCCTGAAGTACAAAATGTTATCTGGAGGGTCGCTGACCCTCCGACAGAAACAATCGACGCGGTTGTAACAGTTAACGATAACAACCCATCGCACACAATTGACGACCTTCACCTGTCGGTGCAGAGTGAAAACCAGCAGTCCCACGAAACATTTCTTGAAGGTGATACCCAAGAAATTTCGGCAAGATGGAAAAAGTTTGCAGAGCAGCTTTATGATTTTCCGGTTTTCCGTTTCGGCGGAGGCTCTGCTGAAATGACAAACCTTATTGCAAACGTAGGTCCCGTAAGCCAGCGTAAGGGAAGCGTGTATGTGGATTCCAGCTTTAACGCATGGTATTACGGCTCTACGGATGCATCCGGTAACGGTCCACTTCGTATGGGTCCTTTGGAATTTGTAAAAATGATGGAATCGGTTAACCCGGACGCAATGTTCCAGCCCTGTATTTCCATGACGGTTTCAACACCTCAGGATAATGCAAATCTTGCGCAGTTCCTTATGGACGAACCAAGCGAATCACAGTGGGGTGCACTTCGTGCACAGTATGGACATCCAGAACCGGTTAAAATATATGCCTTTGAGCTTGGCAACGAAATTGACCACGCCGGTTATGAAAATAAAGGCTGGGGCTTTGGTCAGGCAAAATTAGATTGGTACGTTCCCACCGCACAGGCTCATATTGATGCAATCAAAGCTGTGCGTCCCGATGCTGTGTTTATGGCGTGCGGAAAAACTGCCGCATGGAATGACCTTCCCGACTGGGGAGTTCGTGAAGACTGGAGAAAATGGACTCAGGGCGTTATTGAAGGCATAGGCAAAGACTGCCGTTATCTTGCGTTCCACTGTTATTATGACGGTCATACCATTAACTACATGGACTATTTCATGCAGGCTCAGATTGAAGACATTGAAAATATCTTAGGTAAAGATACTGATATGGAAATTGTTGTAACCGAGCATTCAAGATGGGCAGACCCCAACTCCTACAACATTAACAGTCCTATGATAAGCCTGCAATCAGCTCTGTCAACAGCACAGTATTTTAACCGTATGTATTCTTATGACAGACTTGCCGGTTCACAGTATCACAACTTTATGTCCGGTGGATTTATATGGTCGCTGATACATGACCTTGACGGTGAGCTTGTGCAGTCTGTTCCCGGAAAAATGTTCCATACTTATGCAAAAGGTATTGGTGACAGATATATTCCCAGCACAGTTGAAAGTGACAGTCTGCGTACGGATATAACAAGCTCACAGGTTAAATTTACGGTTATGGCAAGTGCTCAGGATAAACGCACACTTAAACTTGTTTTAAATAACTGCCGTGAGGAAGAGGATTATAACCTCACATTCAATTTCAACAACAATTATACACTTACAGAAGAAGTGGTATTTACTGCACCGAATGTAAATTCTTATGTTGCAGATAAAGCTTCATTTGAAATTGCAACCGAAACAATAACGCCCAAAAACGAAAAGAACTTTAAAACATACCATATGCCTCCCAAAGCACTTGTTGTACTTACTCTTACTGCTGATAAAGATATTCCGCAGGTGGGCGAGGGTAAATCAAGCGGAGCAGGCGGTGAAATTCTTGCAGATGTTGAAACAACATTTAAAGACTTAGATAGCTGCTGGGCAAAAAATGAAATTGCTGTTATGGCACAAAACGGCTTTATCAGCGGTGTTTCAGAAACAGTATACAATCCCAACGCATCAATAACACGTGCAGAGTTTGCATCAATCATCACAAAAATGATGGGATATGAAACAAATTACACCCAGACAATATTTAAAGATGTTCCGATGGATGCATGGTATGCGGGTGCAGTTAATGCGGCATATTTTGAAGGTGCAATGAAAGGCGTGTCACTCACAGAATTTGCTCCCGATGCACCAATAACATTGGAAGAAATTGCCGCAACAGCAAACAGAATCTATAAAACAAAAAATCCTGATGATTTGACGGTTAAACCCGAAAAGCTTTCAGCTGTAAAAGATTTGTCCGGTATATCTGTATGGGCAGAAAACGAGATAGCATTTGCAATTGACAAGGGCTTTGTTTATCGCTTGTACGAAAACGGATATTTTGCCGGTAAATCAAACGCAACCCGTGCACAGGCAGCATCGGTGCTCTACCGTCTGTATTCGTCGCTTTAAGAGGAGGGCAGAATTATGAAAAAATTATTTACACTCTGCCTGGTACTTATTATGACAACCGGCATTTTTACGGCTTTTGCCGAAGACAATACGCAGGGCTTTACAGACATAGAAAACAGCTGGGCAAAAAATGAAATTACTGCCATGAAAGACCTTGGTATCGTGACAGGAAAAACCGATACCGCATTTGCTCCCGGTGATTTGGTTACACGGGCAGAGTTTGCGGTTATGATTGCACGTATATGCGAATTTGATTCTGATTATACAGTTTCAATGTTTGATGACGTGGCAATTGATTCATGGTACGGTCAGGCGGTAAATGCCGCATACTTTGAAGGTGTAATAAAAGGTGTTGATGAAAACACGTTTGTGCCGGAAAATCCCGTTTCCTTGCAGGAAGCGGCGGTTATGGCAAACCGTGTGTTTGAAAAATATCATCCCGAAGATACATCGGCGGCAAATACAGATATTTTAAAAGAATTTAAAAATTTGGACAGCATTTCTGTATGGGCACGGGAGGATATAGCCCATGCAGCACAACGCGGTATACTGTACAGACTTTATGAAAACGGATATTTTGACGGCACACGCAGTGCAACCAGGGAGGAAACCGCATCAATTCTGTACAGATTATACAACACCGTTAAATAGGAGGGGAATTAATGAAAAAATTTGCAATATTACTCGCAATTTTATGTGCTTTTCAGTTTACGGCAGGCGTGAGCGTATTTGCTGAAGAAGCAGATACAAATGCAACAGAAGTCGGCACATCATCCGATGCAAAGGTGGAAACAGCAGAGGATGACGGCGTAAATGTTACAGTAGTAGGCGATGAAGAAGAAACTGAAGAAAAACAAACAACCCAGGGTGCCGGAGCAGGTAAAGAACAAGTAGGAATGGGCGGCGGTACCGGTCAGGAATATGCCGGTGTTGACTTTGATGAACTTTATGGTGAAAAAGAAGAAGTTACTTTTCAGGCGGCAAGTTCAATGTCATTCCCGGATATTACAGATTCAAAGCTCAAGGTTAAAGCAGAGCTTTTAAAAGTTCTTGGCATTATGCAGGGTTACGAAGACGGTACATTTAAACCTGACGGAAATATAACACGTCTTGAAATGGCAATTGTGATTTTAAACTCATTAAACGTTGATGCACTTGCTATGGCATCCGACATGAACGGCAGCATTTATTATGATGTGGCGACAGATCACTATGGCTATCCGTATATTGCGGCGGCAACAACAATGGGTATGATTAACGGTTATCCCGATAACACATTTAAACCCGATAAAACAGTGAGCTACGAAGAATCAGTTATAATGCTTATGCGTGCACTTGGTTATTCAAGCCTTGTAAATGCTTCAGGAATGGGCAATTCCGGTTATTACACATATGCAACCGAAGCTGGTCTGCTTTCGGGCATAAACGTTAAAGATTCTTCAGCTATTACAAGAGCAGAAGCGGCAAGTCTTGTGTTTAATTTCCTTAAAGCACCGGTTTTAAAACAGGTGACTTTCGGTGATGACATCGGATTTGACAAAACAAAAAACGAAACAGTTCTTGCAGTTTATCACGATGTTTATAAAGGCAGAGGAACCGTTAGTGCAACAGAGGTAACAGCGGCAGACGGCAAAACCGTAGGCAAGGGTCAGATTAAAATTGACAGCACAGTGTATAAGGTTGAAACAGAAGATTTCAACGGACTTATCGGATACTATGTTGACTATTATTATATGGTTGACGATGATATAAGCACAGTTGTTTATATGTCAAAATATAACGAAATCAAAGAAAAAACCATTACCTCAGATGACTTTATTGCATATGCGGGCGGCGAGGTTAAATACTTTGAAGAAGAGTCAAGAAAAACTCTTTCACTCGACAGCTACTGCGATGTTATTTATAACGGTAAATATACAGCACTCAAAAGCCTCGATGAAGCCTTTAACATAGGTGAGGGCATGATAACATTTTTGTCAAACGATGGCGATAATGTTTATGAAACAGTGATTATCGACGCATACGAAAATGTTGTTCTTAAAGTTGCTTCATCTGACGGTGAAATAATGTTCCTGACACCGGAATATGATTTGCAGGCTCTTGAAAAAGAAATTGCAACAGACGATATGTACCTTGATATTATAGGCTCAGACGGTGCAAAAGTAAACTATTCTGTTACAGTTGAAGGCGTTTTTGACCACGACGGTAACCCTGTAAAATCCGTTGACCTTTCAAGTATTCCGGCAGGCTCGGTAGTCAGCTATTTTACCGACAAGTACATTGTTCAGCGTGGTTATAAAGTTCCCGATAACAAGACAGATTATGTCAAAGCCATGATTTCAACAAAAACCGTTGTGGGTACCGTAGAGTCTTACGATTTTGGAGAAAGAATAATTATTATTGACGGCGTAGAATACGACATTGCAAAATCAAACTTCTTTAATGAAGCAAGCAGTAAAATCACAATCGGTTCTTACGGAACCTTCAGACTCGACGTTTTAGGCAAGGTTGTTGCGTATACCGAAGAAGTAAGTGATGATGCCATTGCTTATGATTACGGATACCTCATCAATGCTGTTACAGTCGGCTCAATCGGCGGAAATCTCCAGATGAAAGTTCTTACTACAGATAACAAGGTTAACACCTATGATGCATCGCAGAGTTTCTTTGTTAACGAGAAAAAAATGACTCCGCAGCAGGCACTTTCGCAGCTTAAAGCAAGTGCAGAGATGCTTAACTGGCAGAACGAAGATTATATTGAAGCCGAAAAAACAAGCTTTACAATTTCTCAGGTTATCAAGTTCAAACTCAATGCAGACGGTTATGTAACGCATATCCAGACAGTTACAGCACCTTTTGGCGTGGCAGACGGCTATGATAAAGATACACAACTCAGCCGTGTTGCTGTTGATACAGGCGAGGGTGCACCCGGCAACGCACAGTACCGTGCTGTGAGCGATACGAGCTATCGTCCTACACTTAATTCTACTGCTGTAGGTGCCGGTCTTGTTTCACCTTTCCAAACACCGGTAATTTACTTTGTTGTTCCGGCAGAAGAAACCTTTGTTGATGAAAACTATGTTGCACAGTCGGCAAGCAATGTAGGTGGTCTTTCGGGTGCGCAGCTTGATATTTTTGACGTAAACATTTATAAAAAACCGCAGGTTGCAGTACGCTATGCAGCAACAACAAATGAAGACACATTTACTTTAAGCAGACAAAACAGTAACACTCCTCTTATGATCAAAAAAATTTCCAAGGGTATGAATGAAGACGGTTTCCCTGTAAGTAAAATTACTGTTGTATCCGGTCTTTCAGAGCATGAGTTTGAAGGCGAAACATTAGGTATGTTTGACGGATACAAAGTGGGCGATGTTGTTACTCTGCGCGGTGTAAACGAAGAAATTGTTACCGGTATTTCAAGAAGCTCGTGGGGCAAATATAACATAAGCCCAAGGGACTTGCCCGAAAGCCTTGACAGCTTCGGTTTTGCAACTGCCGAAAACGGCACAGTTTCTCTTGCTGGTAAAGAAAGTGGGATGCATTCAACTGCTTATTACGGCGAGGTGTATATTGTTGACGGTACAAACTTTATTGTTCAGACAGGTAAAGTTGTCGATGAAACAACAGGCGAAAGAGAGTTCCAGTTTGCAACACAGTACACAACAAACACAGCATATATGATGGGTGGCTCGTTTGTATTTGATAATACCAAATCCGGCACAAATCCCCGTGTAGGTCTCGGTACTGTTGCAGACCTTAAATCGGTTTATAAAGACGGTGCAGAAAATGCGTCAAAGGTTCTTATAGAAATGTCACATGGTATTCCGCGTAAAATTATGATTTTCAATATTGACAGAGAAAATCTCAAACTTCAGAAATAATCACGATGACAGGGTCACACAAAAGTGTGGCCCTTCACACTAAACAAAGATGGGAGGACTTTGCAGTGAAAAAAATAATTTCTATTGTTTTAGCGGGGTTAATGCTTCTGGTAGTGACACCATGCGTTCTTGCCGAAACAACAACTGTTAACACAACCGTAACCGTAAATGAAAACAACATCATCAAAGAATCAAGCCGACTTCTGCTTGGTTGGAACGATGATGGCGGCTGGCAAGGCAGACTTACAGAATCTGCTGTTCTTGAAGATTCTTTTTACGAGCCTTTCTTAAAAAACGGTCTTAACGTTCCGATAATCAGGGGATTTTTCCACTCTCTTGACTGGACGGTTTCTATCGACGGTGAAAATGGCGAAAGAGGATATAACGCTTTTGCCGGAGAAATTAAATACGGTCTTGCCGAATGGATAAAATCATATCAGAAAATAACACCCGATTGTCAGTTTGTTATAACCGTTAATTTTCAGGATGACCCGGAAAATATAGCAAACATGGTGCGTTATCTCACCCTTAACCCTACTGACGAAAAAGCTGTTGACGAAAACGGTGTAAACTGGGCGCAAAAACGTGTTGACGCAGGCATACGTCAGCCGGTGCCCATGGCGTGTTTTGAATTCGGCAACGAGTGGGATATGAACGTTGATACAGTTGAAAAAGTAAACAATAAATATGTAGCTCCGGACCTTTTGGAGGGTGCATATACATATATCACATATTGCCGTGAGGTTAACAACAAAATAAAAGATGTTAATCCCGATGCAAAAACTTCAATTTTGTCATATACTGTTCCTCATGACGGCTACGGAACATATAACATCTGGAACAAAGCGGTTATTCTCGGCGCAAAAGCGGCAGATAATCCCGGTTATCTTGCGGAAGGTCACGATATAGACGGTATGGGTGATGAGGTTGACTATATAGCACATCACTATTACTATCACCGTCAGAATCAGGGCTATAATCTGTCAACATGGCGTGAATACAGCCAGATTATGGATTTTGTAAATCAGCTTGATACAGAAAACAAACCTACAATATTCCTGTCTGAACATTCGCTGTGGACAGCACCCGAAACAGCAACAACAGAAAACAAAACAATAGTAACAGGTCTTCATGGTGCTCTTGTTACGGCAGAGGTTTTAAACCGCATGAACAACAGTAAAAACTTTGGCCTTGCAACAGCCCATTGTATGTGGGCGGGCACAGCAAGCCGCACAAGCTACGGCGGTCATTGCTGGGGAAGTGTACGTCCCTTTAATTACGGTGAAACTCAGGTTACTGCCCAGGGCGAAGTATTTAAAATGTTCTATGATGCAACAGGCATAAACAACGTTGAGGTTGCTTGCTCGGGAAACAATTATACACTCTATAACAATAACAATACTTCCGAACAGGTTTCACGTCTCAGCCTTATTCCATCGGCAATAACCACCGAAGAAGGCGGACTTAATCTGATTTTTGCAAATCAGAACGATTCGATTGCACACAACATCACACTTGTTGCAAACGGGGAATACAAGCTTGAGAAAAAAATTGAGCTTAAAGGAACTGTGCGTCTTGATGACAACACACCGGACACTCCGGAACAGGTAATAGCAAAATCATACTTTGTGGGCGATGAAGCTAAATTTACCGGCTGCACAATTGAACCTATGTCAGTAACGGTGCTTTATCTTGTGCCCATGAGCAAAACATACGGAAATTCTGATATAAAGGTTAGCATAAATGACGTAACGGCAGAGGGTATTCCTACTGTTTATGCGACAAACGGTGATATTGAAATTGAATGTGAAGCATATGAAACCAGTCCGATGGCACAGGATAATAAACTGTCTGTTGTTGTTACAAAAAGCGGAGAAACACCGTCAAGTGCAAATCTTAACAATATTGTATATACCAATATTTCAAAAGACTTTTTAAGAAACCGTGCATATTTCGGGTTCAGAATGCCCAAATCGGCTGAAAACGGAAGCTATACAGCACACATCAGTAATGCTTATGGAACAAGAAGTGTTGAGTTTGAATATGTAAACATAGCTGAAAGCGAAGAAATTTATGGCGTGAGAGTTACAAGTGACCCGTCGGATGATTATTCGGTGGATCTTGATATAGCTTTTGCAAAAGAATTCCCGATGGGCGGAGAATATCAGGTTAAGGTTGTTAATGACCGCACCGGAGAAATTGCTCATTTTGGAACATCTTTGAGAGAAAATGACAGCAGAACATATTCGCTTTATATGCCAAAAGAAGCACCTTCGGGCAAATATACAGTTTATGCAGGCAGAAACGGCACATTTGCAGCAGGCAAGTTTAATTTTGTAAAACCGAAGGAGAAATTGCAGATTACCGGTGTTGAGTCCGGAAATCTTTCCGAACTGGCAGATGGCGGAAATATCACCGTATCGGTAAAAAATATTTCAGAAACCGATATAGATGCAAAAGTTTTCTATGCGTTTTATGATGAAACAGGCAAATTGCTTGAAACGGCTGTTTGCGATGCACAAAACGTATCATCGCAAGAGAGTGCAGACTTTACTGCAAAAGCCGAAAATATTGCAGAAAATGCAATACTCGGTGCAGTTAAAGCCTTTGTATGGGAAGATTCTTCGGTTTATCCCTGTACAGATTTTTATATTATAAAGAAATGAATTAAAAATGTGGCAAATTTATTTGCCACATTTTTAATTTAGTTGGCGAAAAATCTTGACAATTGTTATAATCAGAGTTATAATATACATATAAAATTAGCTTAATTTTATACAAGTTATAGTTTGAGGTGACTTATGGCAATTGATAAATCAGTAGTTAATATGCATATAAATTTCTATTACGGAAACCTTATTTCACTTTCTGACAAATGGCACGGCTATAACGTGAGATGTGCATACAGCAAAATATATTATTTTGTTTCGGGAGAATGTGAGATCGTAATAGAGGGTACGACTTACAGAGCAAAAGCAGGAGATATGTTTTTAATTCCAAAAGGGACATTACATTCGTTTTATCATGTAAACAACAATTATGTGAAAAAATATTGGTTTCATTTTGAATTTGACTGCGGTGGAGAAAACTTTTTTGATTCCCTTGATTTTCCGTATGTAATAACCCCTGAAAATACAAAATATGTGACAGAACTGATGGAAAAAATTCTGCAACCCTATGATGAAAATTCTGTATCTTCAACACTCAGGCTCAAATCGTCGATTATGGAGCTGGTTGCATATTATATCGAAAAATCCGGTGCAAAAAGCAAAACCGACTATAAAGCAGATATAACAAAACTTTTCAGGTATATTGACGAGAACCTCAAAAACAGCTTTACCGTTGCAGAGCTTGCAGAAAAACTGCATATGCATCCCAATTATTTTATAAAATATTTTAAACAGAAAACCGGGTTTACACCTATGAAATATCTAAATAACCGGCGTATGGAATATGCAAAAAACTGCCTTCTTGAAACGGATATGCCGGTTTTGGAAATTATGAAAAATCTGGGACTGAGCGACACAAGCCATTTTTCAAAAATGTTCAAAAATTACAGTGGATATTCACCGAAACAGTTCCGTGCAAAATTTAAAAAACATAATACTTGAAACGATGAAAGGCTGCGACAATACATTTGTCACAGCCTTTTGTGCAAGAAAAGTCATGTATTAAATTTTATAATTGCCTGTTTTTCGGAATTTAAGGGGAGAAGTGCCCGTTTTTTCTTTAAAAATTTTGCTGTAATACTGCACACTTGAAAATCCGCATTTTTCCGATATTGTTTCAACTGAAAAATCGGTTTCTCTTAACATAGTGATTGATTTTTCTATTCTTTTTTTGGCAATATATTCATTTACAGTACATCCGAAATGTTTATGAAAATTTTTATACAGGGCAGAAACAGAATATCCAGAAGCGTGAGAAATAATATGCACATTAAGTGGATTTTCAAGATTGCCGTGGATAAAATCGGTTGCTTTTTTCAAAACATCGCAAGTGAACGGATTAATCATATTTTCAAGCAAAATATATTTTGACAGCATTATCGCAAGATTTGCCATGCTTTCAATTTTTGTTTTATCAAAATGAGTCAGATTTTTATAATATTTGTTCATTTCTTCAAAATTAAGATTCAAATCTGCAATTTTTTTATAAACATCCGAAAAATCCTCATCCTTTTTCATCTGCCCTAAAATCAGATATCCGATAATCTGACCGTCATTTAAAAGCGGAACAGCAATATCCACAAGCCCGGCATGACATACATGCATTTGCATGATATGGGTTTGTTTGCAAAGAGTTAAAATTTCTCTATCGGAATTTTGGCAACGGCATCTGCCGGTTTCGGTACATTGAATATTATGGCAATAGCTGTTGTGAAGTGTTTTTAAATAAACAACAGACCGGAAACTGTCATCCAATAAGTCTATTTTTATGCCGGTTGTATTGTGAAAATCCGTCAGCACGGCTTCAAGTTTTTTAATATCATAATTTAATTTCATGTCACACACCCTTTTATATCATAACAAATTTTCGTCAGTTTTTCAAGTATATTTTTTAAATAGTGCAATATATTATAAAAATTAAGTAAAATAATGTCTTGTTTTCCTAACCTCAATATGTTATTATATTAAAAATGGCAAAGGAGTGGAGTATATGTATAAAATATCAGTTCCGATAATAAACAGCAGAGTTATGCATCAATCAGGCGGCAGAGAAAAGGTTCTGGCAGAAATAAAACGTCTTGGTGCAAAACGAGTTTTTTTAGCATTGGGCAGACATAAAATAGAAGAAGTAAGACGAAAAAAAGAATTTGAAGCTCTTAAAGAAAACTGTGCATTTTTCAAAGAACATGGCTTTGAGGTAGGCGCATGGACATGGTCTTTTCTCAGTGATACCGAAACAGAGTATGAAAAAATAACAGGGGAAAACGGCAACAAAACCCAGGAAAACTGCCCTATGGACAAAGATTTTGTTAAATTTATGCAAAAATACATATCCGAGGTGGCACAGTGCGGTGTGGATATTGTTTTGTTTGATGACGATTTTCGTTTCGGGCATCTGACAAATAGCATAAACTGCACCTGTCCATTGCACATGAAAAGAATAACAGAGATTTTAGGCGAGGATATATCGCCCGAAATGATTAAAGAAAAGGCTCTTTGCGGCGGCAAAAACAAATACCGTGATGCGTGGATGCAGGCAAACGGCGAAGCTCTTAAAAACTTTGCACTTGCAATGAGGCAAGCTCTTGACAAACAAACTCCCCATGTGCGTATGGGATACTGTGCATGTATGTCAAACTGGGGAAACGACGGAATTCACGCCGAAGAAATTGCAAAAATTCTTGCAGGCAAAACAAAGCCGTTTATGCGTCTTATCGGTGCACCCTATTGGGCTGTAAACAGGGATTTTTACAATTCAAGACTTCAGAATATAGTTGAATTTGAACGTATGCAAAAAAGCTGGTGCAGTAATGATACCGAAATTGTTTCCGAGGGCGATGTATTTCCACGTCCCAGAACAAACTGCCCGGCATCGTATCTTGAAATTTTTGATACTGCACTTCGTGCAGACGGCAGTCTTGATGGAATTATGAAATATGTTATAGATTATGTTTCGCAGGCTGATTATGAAACAGGCTATATTGATATGCATATACGAAATGCAGAGATATATAAATGGATAGAAACAAAAATGACGCCAAAAACAGCATCAGGTGTGCGTATTTATGAATCTGTAAACAAGCTGGAGACAATGGTATTGCCCGAAAAAGCAAAAACAGCAAACAAAATCGACGAGATAATGTTTTCACCGGCATCAAAACTGCTTGCCGACAACTCTGTTCCCACTGTTTACAGCGGCGATGGAGTTTGCACAATAGCTTTTGCGGAAAACGTAAAACTCGTTCCCGAAGAAATGCTTAAAAATGGGATTATAACCGATTTGCGTGGTGCGGAAATTCTTTCTGAAAAGGGCATTGATACCGGAATTAAATCAAAAGGTGATTTGCGTGGCGTAACAGAAGAATATTTTAAAGACATAAACCAGCACGTGAGTGTTCATGGCGAAGTTGTAGGCGGTTGTAATATAAACGAGGTTGAGCTTGCAGACGGTGCAAAGGTTATCAGCAGTTTTATTGCAGCAGATAAAAAAGAAATTCCGGCAGCGTATCTGTACGAAAACAGCGATGGCTACAGATTTCTTGTGTACACATTTAATGCGTTTTTTGAAAGTGACTATCTGTTTAGAAGTTATGCACGTTCAAAACAGCTTGCAGACAGCATAAAATGGCTGTCGGGTAAAAAACTGCCGGCATATTCCTACGGCAATCCCGATTTGTATATTATGGCAAAAAAAGACGAAACTGCAATGTCAGTAGGGCTTTGGAACTGTTTTGCAGACCCTGTGTTTGACGCAGCCATTGAACTTGATTATACATATAAAGAAATTGAATTTATAAATTGCAACGGAAAAATATCAGGGGATACAGTGTATATTTCAAAAATTGATTCCTTCTCTTTTGCAGGATTTGAGGTAAAAAAATGAATACGGTATTTCTTATTATAATAGTTTTTGGGTTAGTTGCTCAGAATATTGCAAAAAAAGAGTTTTCAAAACGGGAAAATAGCGGAACAATGACTTTCAACGCAGGTTGCGTTGCGGCAACACTTGTGTTTTTTGCCGCAACCTCCGGCGGAAATCTTGTTTTTTCGACAGAAACTTTGCTGTATGCACTGGCTTTTGCCGCTGTGTATACAATCTGTACAATTACCACTCTTGCAGCTATAAAAACAGGGCCGCTTTCACTGACGGCACTTATTTCTTCATATTCGCTGATAATACCGACAGTTTACGGTATGACAGCACTTGGAGAGCCTGTTACAAAATGGGTGATTACCGGTATTGTTTTGCTGATGGTGTCGCTTGTGTTTGTCAATCTTGAAAAAAGGGGAGAAGAGAAAAAAATCACTGCAAAATGGCTGATTTATGTAACAATATCTTTTGTAAGCAACGGAATGTGTTCTGTTGTACAAAGGCTTCATCAGATAAGCTCAGGCGGGCTTTATAAAAACGAATTTATGCTCATTGCGCTGACAATTTCACTTGCTGTGCTGATGTTGATGGCATTGATTTCTGAATATGGGCAATTTAAAAACACACTAAAAAAAGGTTTTGTGTGGTATACTGCAAGCGGAATAAGTAACGGACTAGTCAATTTGTTTGTTATGGTGCTTGCACTAAAAATGTCGGCATCAGTTATGTTCCCGGTGATTTCCGGTGGAAGCATCATACTGACGGTGCTGATTGCATGGCTTTGTTATAAAGAAAAACTGTCAAAAAATCAGCTTGTGGGCGTGGCACTTGGTGTTATTTCAATAATTTTACTTAATATATAAAAAAGCGGCAGAAACAAATACGTTTCTGCCGCTTTTGAAATTTACGCCACTTCTTCAGTGGGCTTTGATTTTGTTATAATACGGAACATAATTGTTGCAATAAACGGGAAAACTGCGGCGATAATCATACCAAAACGCATACCCAGCTGATCGGGTGTCATTGACATGTTTGCGGCAAGCTGTGCAAACGTACTGTTTCCAATTATTCCGTCTGTTATAACACCGATAAGCTGAGGACCTACCGATGCACCAAGGTCGCCGCCTGCCGCCATAAGAGCATATACAACAACGCTTGCCGAGGGTAGTTTGTCAGCAACAGCAATGAGACTTCCGGGCCAGAGCATAGAAACGCAAAAACCTGTTAATGCACATGCAATAAGCGAAACAATCGGACTCATGGAAACCGATGCGATAAAATAACACAAAAATGCACCGAGTGAGCCGAGAGTAAGCACTCGATAAATATTTTTGCCGCGTTTTGCATAAAGACTACGTCCCAATCCGAGCATAACTGAAAACATTGCAACACCGGCTATATCTCCCCATATTTTCGGTAATCCAAGTGCCTGTTCGATATAACTTGAACACCATTGTGACATTGTACATTCTGATGCACCACCGAGGAAAATTCCTGCCATGCATAAAAGCACGTTTTTGTTTTTGAAAATTTTAAGTGCACCGGAGGCTTTTTCGGGTGTTGACATTTTGGGAATTGTGCATCCCGAAAAAAGAATAATTGATGTCAGAGGTATAAGCGTGAGAATTGCCGCTAAAATCTGCCAGCTTTTCTGAGAAAAAATGTGCAGAAAAACAGTAGTAAAAACAGCAACAAAAACTACGCCCCAGGCAAAAATAGAATGTAGCTTGCTCATTTCTCTGTCAGGGTCTTTTGCCGGAATTGCCGCAATAACCGGGCTTATAAGCACCTCGGCAAAGCCTGATGCGGCAGAAAATATTACTGTGCCAAGCACAAGACCTGCATAGACACATCCCGGGAACAAAACAGGTGCAAGTGAATAAAGGGCAAGACCGATTACCGATAAAACCGGTGTTAATTTTACTGCTTTTGAGATATTGAATTTATGTGAGAAAAACGAAAACAGCAAGTCTATCCCGAGCTGTGTAAAGAAGTTTATCAGCACAAGAAGTCCCAGAAGTGAGTAAGATATTCCGTAAAGTGAACGGAATGTCAAAAACAAAAGAGGAGACAGACTGCCGATTGCCGCCATTGTGATATTTACCGAATAACATGCTAATTTAAGTCGTTTGTAGCTTGCCAAAAAAATCAAATCCTTTATCTGAAAAATTAAACCTTAACGATTATAACACCAAATAAAACTTTTGTCAATAAAATTTGACAAATTTGAATTAATTATATATAATAAATGTATTAAATAAATTTTAAAGCGGTAGATAACATGAAAAAAACTGTACTTGGAATAATTGCCCATGTCGACTCGGGAAAAACAACCCTTTCCGAGGCTATGCTTTTTGATACAGGCACAATCCGGAATTTGGGACGTGTTGACCACAAAAATGCATTTCTTGACACAAACGAAATAGAACGTGAGCGAGGTATCACAATCTTTTCAAAACAGGCAATGTTTAAGATAAATGAAACAGAAATAACGCTTCTCGATACGCCGGGGCATGTGGATTTTTCACCTGAAACCGAGCGTACTTTAGAGGTGCTTGACTATGCTGTTTTGGTCATAAGCGGCACCGATGGCGTGCAAAGTCACACAGAAACTCTGTGGAAACTTTTAAAACGCTATGACGTGCCAACGTTTGTGTTTGTAAATAAAATGGACATCGCATCAAAAACGCAAGAAGAACTTATTTTAGAACTGGCAGAAAAGTTTGGTGGCGGATTTGTGGATTTTACAAAAAAAGGCGAAGATACATTTTTAGAAAATCTTGCCATGTGCGACGAAAAACTGATGCACAAGTTTTTTGAAGATGAAACGGTAAGCGAAGCAGATATTGCCGATGCAACAGCTCGCAGAAAGGTGTTTCCCTGCTATTTTGGCTCGGCACTTAAATGCGATGGCGTAAGCGAATTTCTAAACGGTATAGACAAGTTTACAAAGCCTGCTGAAATTAAAAACGATTTTGGTGCAAAAATTTATAAAATAACCGAAGAGGCAGGAAGTCCGCGGCTTACGCTTATGAAGATAACAGGCGGCAGTCTTAAAGTAAAATCAACCGTTAACATGAAGAATGAAAACGGTGAAGAAATAAGCGAAAAAATAAACCAGATTCGCGTTTATTCCGGTACAAAATTTACGGCAGTTGACGAGGCTGTGCAGGGTATGGTGTGTGCTGTTGCCGGGCTGTCAAAAACCTATTCGGGACAGGGACTTGGCTTTGAAGCAGATGCGAAAAAACCGTCGCTTGAGCCTGTTTTAAGCTACGGTGTGATTATAAAAGACGGCACCGATATTAACCGTGTTTATACGGCACTTAAACAGCTTCAGCAGGAGGAACCCGGACTTCATACTGAATACCGTAACGGGCAGAGAGAAATAACAATCCGTCTTATGGGCGAAATTCAGCTTGAAATTTTAAAACGTCTTGTTTTTGAAAGGTTTAAAATTAATATAGAGTTCGGCCATGGTAAAATTGCCTATAAAGAAACTATTTCCGCACCGGTTCAGGGTATGGGGCATTATGAACCCTTGCGGCATTATGCTGAGGTACGTCTGCTTCTTTCTCCGGGCGAAAAGGGCAGCGGAATTACCTTTGACACAGCTTGCAGCGAAGATGTTCTTGATAAAAACTGGCAGAGGCTTATTTATACTCATGTTAAAGAAAAAACACATATCGGTGTGCTTACCGGCTCGCCGGTTACCGATATAAAAATAACATTGCTTGGCGGCAGAGCACATCTTAAACACACCGAGGGCGGCGATTTTCGTCAGGCAACTTACCGTGCCATACGTCAGGGACTTATGAACGCACAGAGTGTTCTGCTTGAACCCTGGTACGATTTTGAGCTTTGTATTCCATCAGAAACTGTTGGCAGAGCAATGACAGACCTGCAACAGATGGATGCTAAAATGATGTCGCCGCAGCCGATTGGCGAAATGTCGGTTATAGAGGGCAGTGCACCTGTTGCAAAAATGCGGGGATACCATACGGACGTGCTTTCTTATACCGGTGGCAGAGGACGGTTGTCATGCAGTCTTAAAGGATATGAACCGTGCACAAATGCACCGGAAATAATAGCCGCCAGAAACTACAATCCTGAAGCGGATATTGACAACACGCCGGATTCGGTTTTCTGTGCTCATGGGGCGGGCTTTACCGTTAAATGGGATAAGGTCGGCGATTATATGCACACAGATGTGAATTTGCAGGGCGAAGAAAAAGAATACGACGAGCAGATGGCGGCAGAAGAATCAAAACGCCGTGCGGCAGAATATCTTGACCGTGTTGCCACCGACAAAGAACTGATGGAGATTTTTGAAAAAACCTATGGTCCCATAAAGCGTCATGTTCATACAGCAATGCATACAGAAAAATCGCTAAAAAAAGAAGAAAAACCACATAAAATAAAACCGAAACAGCAGCTTTCGGGACCTGAATATCTTCTTGTTGACGGTTACAATGTTATATTCTCATGGGAGAAGCTAAACAAACTGTCAAAACAAAGCCTTGATTTGGCACGGTCACAGCTTGCGGATATTCTTTGTAATTATAAAGGCTTTTGCAAGTGCGAGGTTATTCTTGTTTTTGATGCATACAAGGTTAAAGGAAATAGAGGAGAGGTTGAAAAATATCACAATATTAGCATTGTTTATACAAAAGAGGCAGAAACTGCCGATATGTATATAGAAAAGGTTACCCATGAGCTTGCAAAAACCAGAAGAGTGCGTGTTGTGACATCAGATAACGTCGAACAGCTTATTATTCTCGGTGGCGGAGCATTTCGTGTGTCAGCAAGAGAATTTGAAAAAGAAGTTGCAGAAATTGAACAGAGTATCCGTGAATTTGTTGAATAAAGCGGTTCTCAAATTACAAAAAAGGCAGAGATACCTCTTATCTCTGCCTTTTGGCATTATTAGCAATTATACATTTTTGATTTCTAAAACAACAGCTTTGTTTGCTTTCATATCAAGCAAGGCGGAACCCGTTTCCGATGTTACTGTGCTATCCTGATTTTTAAGGACTTTTGACATGTTAAAGCCATCAAACGAAAGTGTTGCTTTTGTATCTCTGGGAATACAGTTTACCGCAACAACAATACGTGTGTTTTCGTCTACAATATGCTCTGTGATTGCCACATGGCAGTTATCGCATTTAACACGTTTTGCTGCATTTTTAAGAAGCGGCATTGCTTCATAGAATTTGTAATATGCAGTTTCATTTTCGCCGCTTATTACAGAAGGCGTAGCACCTGCGATTTTTTCAATTCCGTAAGCAAGGAAATAGATTGTACCTTTGCCGTATTTCACTTTGCTCATTACAGGAGTGCCTTTATCGTCACGGGCAATAATTTCAGCACTGCTTTCAGCATATGTTACTTTGAAATTCGGTGTAAATGTGAATTTTTCTCCGCCTATTTCCACTTCATCGGCCAAAACTGCTTTCTGACGATAGAGCACTTTTAAACCGAATATTTTTTCAAAATCAGCAAAGCCCTGACATGCATCAACCGACATATAAAGTGTAGCACCGTTTTCAACACGGGAAAGAATTTCTTTAATAACAGATACACTCATAAACTGTGCACCCGAAATTGACGGAATTATATATGCGTTTGCTTCAGGAAGTTTTTGATTGTGGAAACAAAATTCAATATCAAGTCCGGCTTGTTTTGCAAGCATAAACGTACCGAAAGAAGGAAGCCATGTTGGTGGCTTTTCAATAGGAGAACCGCCGATTACACACACAGCATCAACAATACGTTCGGGCAGTTTTTTGTATTCAAACTCATTTGTAAATTTTGCAAAATCTGACAAAACTGCCGCAGTAGGTTTGAATGTCCCATTGGTATAAAACAATCCAAGTTCGCGTTCCAGATGAATCCAGTCGTAGGGTGTATGGTTAAGATGGTTTTGCTCAAAAGCACACCACCACATAAATCCAAGGCAGTTGTGTGACCACAGCAGATGAAGAATTTTGTTTGTATATTCTGCGGCGTTTTCGTTGCTTGCAACCATCGGACCAAGTGTGCCAACCTCTTCTGCAAAAGCCGGTTTTTCCGAAAATCCTCTGTACATAACTGTTTCAGCAACGGCATGCATAGCCGATTTGTGCTCGGTTATGGGGTCTGTGTCACAATGAGGTGTAAACAGCGGATAAGGGTGAGTACACATAATATCGACAATTTCGCCCATATCCTGAGGACGGAAATCATATTCCGGGAAGGTGCCGTGCATACCTGAAATAACCGGTTTTTCGCTATCTTCACTTTTGATTGCGTTGGTTATTGTGCTTACCCAAAGATATGCCGCCTCGTGACTGCCGGCAACACCAAGACAGTTACACTCATTACCTAAATCCCATGCGGTAATTGCCGGATGGTCTTTAAAGGTTTTTACCATATATTTTACAAATTTAATTTCCCATTTTATTGCAGCCGGGTCGGTAAGCACGTTTTTGCCGTCAAGATAAGGCGGAACATACAGTCTGCCGCTCATCCAACCGGTAAGCAGACCTACAACAAGCTTTATACCGTTTTTTTCTGCCACGTCACAGAAAAACTTAAATCTTTCCACCATTGTTTCGTCAACGCCGGCTCTGCCTGCCTCAGTTTGCGGCAAAGGATCTTCTCCCATACGAATTTCCCATTCACTATTTCCACAGGTATAGTGCATTTTAATAGGCTGAAAATCAGGCCACATGGGGAACACACGCAAATTTTTGATGTTGTGCTCTGCAAGCAGTTTAAGGTCTTTTTCAACTATGTCCGGACGCCAATCGTGCCACATGTTAGTGCCGGCATGAGATGCCCAGTAGTTTGCACCTATAAAAAACTCGCCGTCTTTAAAAATTCCGTTGTTCATAGTAATTTCCTCCTGAAAATATGTATTAAAAATTATTCGTTTTCTTTATAATACTCAAAACGTTCAATCAGATGTCTGCCAACTTTAACCATAAATTTTCCGCCTTCCGCTTAAAAAACTCTATTACCTTTACATTTTCATCAGATATAGTTTTATCATTTTTAAATAGTGTACCGTCAAGGTCGGTGCAAATAAGCACGCCGTCAAATTTACCCATTTTTATCGTTTCTCCACTTTTTGTGTAATAATCTGTAACAATTATATCATATAAAAAACCAAAAAGCAAGCAAAATAAGAAAAAAGATGCTTTTGCGCACAATATAGCACATTTCACCCCTCTTTTTTTTGTTGACAAACCGGATTTTGAACTGTATATGGAGGCAGACAGAAAAAACAGGTGAGCGTAATATAGAAAAATGTGATGAAAACGCATACTATAAAGTGCCGGTAATAAAGATAGACAAATAAAACAGGGAAGGGATAAATCCCTTCCTTAGAATTATGCATAAATTTACGCTATATGGTATCCTTCACCGTTATATCGCTGCCTTTTTTTTCGATGCAGCGGTAAAGAAAACACGGGGTAACAAATCCTTTTATTTTTCCGTTGCTGTTTCGTATTGCACCAACTGCATTTGATGGTAACATGTCTGCCGCTTTTATGGCAAGATCGTTCTCATTAATAACAAAAACGTTGCACCGCCTGTAATCGCTGTTTGCGGCATTTGTTGCTTCAATAACAGGATTATACATATGTCCTGTGTTGGACATAATTATAAAAACACCTATATACATCAGGCTAAAGTTAAAACCGCTTATGCAAAAAATATATATTCCGAAAACAGTAATGAAGCAACCGGTGCAAATGCCAATTATTTTTATTATACTGCGGCACCTGCTTCGGCAAAAAAAATTACCAAGCATACAGTACATAATCTGTCCGCCGTCAAGGGGCATGGTGGGCAAAAAATTTATTGCAGCAATTGCGGCGTTAGATGCAAAAAGTTCAAAATTTTTTGTCTTAAATCCCAATACTGCGAGCAAAAGACTCATTAAAGGACCGCAAGCGGCAGTAAACATAACGCTGCCGTTCATACCTTCGTTTTTAAAACACATTTCAACACCAAATCCGTGTAAAACAAGACCGTTTGCAGAAATCCCGCTAAGTAGTGCACCAAAGTAATGCGCAAGCTCATGCATAATTATAGCAAAACAGATATACAAAAAGTTTACATTCCCAAAAATAACACAAAAAGCAGAAGTAACAAGCAAACTAAGCTCTATTACAAAATTTTTATGAAGCCTTAGCAAGTTTATTCACCGCCACCGGATACATTTTCTACAATATTGTCACCAAACACCGGCACAGCCGCATCACGCAAGCTGTCGGCAAAACGGCTTATATGTGTGTTTGTTTCAATATATTCCGCCACAAACTGCGACACCGTAAGTCCTGATGGCGTGGGAATATCTTTGACGAGCATGAATCCGCAGACCAGCGCGGCGCATACAAGCAGTTTCAGAAAAAATCTGCTTTCCTGAGTTTTTTGGGGCTCCGGCTCAAACCGTCCCGAGCGTATTCGATTTTTAACTGACATAATATTACCTCCTGATGTTATTATAATATATTGAAGAAAATAGACGGATATTACAAAATAAACCGCAAGATTTGCAATATTTAAAGCAACACAGGCAATTGACAAAAAAATCATGTGTGATATAATTTAATTAATAATATAAAAGGTGGCGAAATACATGGCATTTATTCTTTCAGCGTTCTCTGACGAAATTGATGAAAATTTTAATAAGCAATTAGCGGCTGTTAAAGATTTTGGAATAAATTATATTGAAATCCGTGGTGTTGACGGAAAAAATATTTCAGACCTTACTCACGAAGAAATACTTGAGGTTAAAGCGGCTCTTGACCGTGAAAAGGTTAAAGTTTCAGCGATTGGTTCACCTATCGGAAAAATCGGTATAACCGACCCCTTTGAGCCTCATTTTGAAAAATTTAAGGATATAATTGAAACAGCAAAAATTCTGGACACAAAATATATCCGTATTTTCAGCTTTTATATTCCCGATGGAGAAAAGCCCGAAGATTATCGTGATGAGGTTATGCGCCGCATGAAAGCTTTTGCCGATGAGGCAGAAAAACAGGGCGTGATTTTGCTTCACGAAAACGAAAAAGGCATTTACGGCGACAGAGGCGTGCGTTGCCTTGATATTTTCAAAACCGTAAGCAGCCCGAATCTTCGTGCAACATTTGACCCGGCAAACTTTCTGCAAAGCGGCGATGTGCCTTATCCGTTTGCTTATGCTATGCTTGAGCCGTATATTGAATATATGCATATTAAGGACGCACTTTTCAGCGGCGAGGTTGTGCCCGGAGGTGAGGGTGCAGGCAGAGTTAAAGAAATTCTGATGAGCTTGCGTGACAAAGAGATTTTCACAACGCTTGAACCGCATCTTGGCAATTTTAAAGGGCTTGAAGCTCTGGAACAAAATGACGATTTTAAAAAACTGCCTACTGCCGGTGAAAAAACCTTTAAAATTGCGCTTGATGCTTACAGAAAAATTGCACAGGAGGCAATGACCGAAAATTTTCACGAAATGAAAATTCCCGAAATTTTAAAAACCGTAAGCGGCGAGGATGTTAAAACCGCAAAAGACTGGGAAACTTTCCGTCGCGCGGAAATTCTGCGGCTTTTTGAAACTCAGGTTTACGGCGTGAGAAGTGTTGAGCGTCCTTGTGATTTGGCATTTAAGCGGGTCAGCGAAAATGACCGTGACTTTGAAACCTATCGCTTTGAAGCCATGAAAATGACCTACGGCGGAGCAGAGTCACCCTTTTATCTGGCAGTACCAAAAAATGCCGAAAAACCCTTGCCGGTGTTTGTTTATCCGTTTTTGCAGGGGCAGGAAAGTGTTTATGACATCTATGACGAAAACTGCCCGATTGTCCCTTATAAATATATAATATCAAGAGGGTATGCTGTTGCGGTTTTACCGGTTAGAGGCATTGACCCGGACATCTGCGAAAGCATAAAAAATCTGCCGGACGGTGTTCACGCCGTTTATGACAGGTACAGAAACGATGCGTCGTGGGGAACAATTTCCGCCTGGGCATGGGGATTGTCAAGAGTGGCAGATTACCTTGAAACAGACAGCCGTTTTGATAAAACAAAAATGATTGTACTCGGTCATTCAAGAGGCGGAAAAACCGCCCTTTGGGCAGGAGCAACCGACACTCGGTTTGCTATGGCGGTTTCCAGTTGCAGCGGTGCTGTTGGTGCGGCAATAAGCCGCAAAAACACGGGCGAAACCGTTGCGGATATAAACCGCATTTTCCCCCACTGGTTCTGCGACAACTTCAAAAAATACGGATTTAGCGAGCAAAACCTGCCTGTTGACCAGCATATGCTTCTGGCGTTGATGTCGCCACGTCCGGTGTATGTTTCAAGTGCAACAACCGATTTGTGGGCATGTCCGGAAAACGAACTGCTTTCCTGCCGCCTTGCAGGTGATGCATATGAAATTTACGGCAAAAAAGGTCTTGTTTGTGACGGTCAGCCACAGCCGGATGTGTCATATCACGACGGCGAAATCGGCTATCACATCCATACAGGTCCTCATCTCATAAGACAGCCCGACTGGGAAAAATATATAGATTTTGCAGATAAAAAACTTAAATAAGGAGTGTGCAAAAATGGTAAGAATTGGTATTATAGGAATCGGAAACATGGGTCGCCAGCACATAGCAAACGTCAAAACCGGAAAGATAAAAAACGGCGTTGTTGCAGCGGCGTGCGATATTCGTGAAGACCGCCTTGCGTGGCTTGACGAAATGGGTTATACCGATATTAAAAAATTTACATCAGCCGAAGAGCTTATAAAAAGCGGAGAGGTTGACCTGGTGCTGATTGCAACACCTCACTATGACCACCCCGTGCTTGCCATAAAAGCCTTTGAGCAGGGACTCAATGTGCTTATTGAAAAGCCGGCAGGTGTTTATACAAAAAAAGTGCGTGAAATGAACGAGGCGGCAGAAAAAGCCGGCAAGGTTTTCGGCATCATGTATAATCAGCGCACAAGCCCCGTTTTTCAAAAAGCACGTGACCTTATTGCAAAAGGCGAGCTTGGCGATTTAAAACGAGTAATATGGATTATTACAAACTGGTACCGTCCTCAGGCATACCATGATTCAAGCGACTGGCGTTCACGTTGGGAAACCGAGGGCGGCGGCGTGCTGATAAATCAGTGTCCGCACAATCTTGACCTTTTCCAGTGGATTGTGGGCAAAATGCCTAAACGTATACGGTCCTTTGTAGGTTTCGGAAAATATCACGACATTGAGGTTGACGACGATGTTACGGCATATTGCGAATACGACAACGGTGCAACAGGTCTGTTTGTAACCTGCACCGCTGATGCACCGGGAACAAATCGTCTTGAAATCACCGGCACACGGGGCAAAATTGTTATAGAAAACGATAAGATGGAATTTCACCGTCTGACAGTTGACGAGCGTGATTTCAACCGTGACTACAAACTGCCTTTCGGTGGCCCTGAGGTATGGAAGGTTGAAGTGCCCACACCCGGTGTAAAGGACGAACACGTAGGCATTCTCAACAACGTAATTTCTGTTATTGAAAATGGCGGCGAGCTTCTTGCACCCGGAGAAGAGGGCATCAGAGGGCTTACAATTTCAAATGCAATTCATCTTTCTGCATGGACAGATGACTGGGTTGAGCTTGATAATCTTGACGAAGATTTGTTCTATAATATTTTGCAGGACAAAATCAAAAATTCCACAATGAAGAAAAATCTGCGTGAACGTGTTGCTGACACAAAAGGTACATATTAAGGGGGAATTTTCATGAAAATAGGTGCACAGCTTTTTACTTTGCATGAGCAAATGAAAGACAAAGAGGGCATCCTCGGCGGTCTTGAAAAGGTTAAAAAAATAGGGTATGACAGCGTTCAGCTTTCGGGAATCGGCCGCATGGACGTGGGCGAGCTTAAAGCAAAGCTTGACGAGCTTTCTCTTAATGCGGTGTGCACGCATATTCCTTTTGACGTAATGCGAGACAAAGTCAAAGAGGTTGCGGCGGCACATCACCTTCTGGGTTGCAAATATGTGGGCGTAGGATCAATGCCCGGTGAGTACCGCAATGAAGAAGGATTTTATGCTTTTGCCCGTGAGCTTGACGAAATTGCCGAAAAATATGAGGCAGAGGGTCTTAAAGTGACGTATCACAACCATGATTTTGAGTTTGTGACATACGGCGGCAAATCGGGAATGCAGATTCTACTTGAAAATTCAAAGAAATTTCTGTTTCTTGCCGATACGTTCTGGATTCAGGCTGGCGGCGGCGATGTTATACAGTGGCTTGAAAAATTTGCCGGAAGATTGGAAATTGTGCATTTTAAGGATTATGGCATTGAACGTGTTGGAGACGATGAATGGGCAGTAAGGAAAGTGTTCCGTGAAATCGGATACGGCAATTTAAACTGGACGGGAATAATTGACACCTGCGTGGATTTGGGCGTGACACATGCCTTTGTTGAGCAGGACGACTGCTACGGCAGAGATACCTTTGAAAGCCTTGAAAAAAGCTATAAGTTTTTAAAAGACGCAATGAAAAAATATGAATAAA
>JAZNOL010000054.1:0-2109 GCA_045580815.1 Clostridia bacterium
CGAATTTTATCAGCCGGCTTTTACGGTTGATGTTGTGGACACAACTGCCGCAGGCGATACGTTTACGGGATATTTTGTTGAGGGAATTTCAAAAGGCGACGATTATCAGAGCATTTTGAAAATTGCATCTGCCGCATCAGCAATTGCGGTTTCAAGAAAAGGTGCGGCACCGTCTGTTCCTCATAAATGCGAGGTGCTGTCATCGCTTGAAACTCTTAAAGAAAACAAGACAAACAGCAAAGCGGACGTTACTCTCAAGCAAATTAATGATTATATTGAAAACAATATCAAAACAGCAAATCTTGATGAATTTTCGGATATACTGGGATATTCCACCGTTTACACGGGTATTCTTGTGAAAAAACTGACAGGCAAATCTTTCACAAAAGCGGTTCAGTCAAAAAGATGCAGTATTGCTGCCGAAAAACTTGCAAAAACCGATTTGTCCATAGAAAAAATTATATCGGATTTGGGATATGAAAACGAAAGTTTTTTCAGAAAAATTTTTAAAGAAAAGTACGGCAAAAACCCTTTGGAATACAGAAAAAGAGGAGCTAAATAACATGACAAACGAACAGAGAATAAAAAATTTATCCGTTCCTACAGGAAACATCGACGTTGTTCTGGATACCGATGCATATAACGAAATTGACGACCAGTTTGCAATTGCTTATATGCTTAAATCAAAAGAAAAATTAAATACCAAAGCTATCTATGCCGCACCGTTTTTTAACGAAAACTCTGCAAATCCCAAAGACGGCATGGAAAAAAGCTATGATGAAATATTTAAGCTTCTCTCGCTTATGAATGAAAAAACCGAGGTTTTCAAAGGATCGGAAAAATATCTTGACGACGAAAAAACACCGGTTGTATCTCCGGCGGCGCAGGACCTGGCTGAAAGATGTAAAAACTATTCGCCCAAAAATCCGCTGTATGTTGTGGCAATAGGTGCTATAACAAATATTGCATCTGCAATACTTTTAAACCCCAAAGTTGCCGAAAACACCGTTGTAGTCTGGCTTGGCGGCCACGCACTTCATTATCATAACACAAGAGAATTTAATATGTATCAGGATGTTGCCGCGGCAAGAGTTGTAATGCAAAGCGGCGTTCCGTTTGTGCAGCTTCCGTGCATGGGCGTTGTAAGCGGTTTTTGTGTTTCCAAGCCGGAGCTTGAATTCTGGCTGAAAGGCAAAAACGCCGTTGCTGACTATCTCGCAGAAAACACAATAAAAACGGCAGATTCTTATGCTTTCGGAAAGCCCTGGACTCGTGTAATATGGGATGTAACGGCAGTTGCCTGGCTTTTGAATGACGGTGACAGATTTATGGATTCGCGGATAATCCCCACGCCTGTGCCTACATATGATAATTTTTATGCAACAGATTATAACGGTTATCCAATGAGATATGTCTATAATATAAAACGTGACAGCCTTTTGGGGGATTTATTTGAAAAATTGACAAAATAGAAACCGCAAAAAATTGGTAAATAACGGATAAAATCAGATGGGATTTTCTTTTTATCACTACAAAATCCATCTGATTTTATTAAAAATTAATTTTTTTGAAAAAAAGTTTCAATTTTGGGTTGACAAATACATTTTTTTATGGTATAATATCTTTTGTTATGGAGAGATGTCCGAGTGGTTTAAGGAGCTAGTCTTGAAAACTAGTGATGCGAAAGCACCTAGAGTTCGAATCTCTATCTCTCCGCCATATAGAGGTCAGCAGCGACACACGGCAGCTGCTGACACACTTTTTGGAGAAGTACTCAAGCTGGCCGAAGAGGCGCCCCTGCTAAGGGTGTAGGTCGGGAAACCGGCGCGAGAGTTCAAATCTCTCCTTCTCCGCCAAGAAAAACACCGCATTTATTGCGGTGTTTTTTTGTTGTGGAGAAAATAAAAACTCGAGCGCCGGTTTCGGCGTGGGCGATGAAGACGACCGCCACCTGTGGCGGAAAAAGGGAGTCTGAAGAGGCGCAGCGGTCGACAGAGGATGAGGCAACGCCTCTTGTTGTAAATCGTTTGCCTATAAAAATACATATCACCTCGTTTTGTTAATTTCATGAGTATTATATTGCTAAGCACAAAAGTAAGTAAATAACAG
>JAZNOL010000055.1:0-9062 GCA_045580815.1 Clostridia bacterium
TGAATAAGTCTAGAAAGTTTATCGAAAAACTTTCCTCTCTTGGTTATACCTCTGAAATATATTTAGGTCCGCTTGGTGATGATACAGAAAAAAAGAAATATTGTGAACAAGAATCAATATGGTTGGGGGAAAAAGTACCAATTGATATGACCGTCGAAGTAATAAAAATAGCAAAAAATATTTTCCCGCATCTAAAATATATAGATTTATCTGATTATGATGCGCCAGAATATACGGGTTATCAAATTTATATAGGCGGAGCAACAAGTACTGCTGTGGAACGAGGACTAAAAGAATTAACAGAAAGTGATTTTGAAAAACTGTATATGATGCAAAGTTCGGAGGAGTTACATGATTTTATTTTAGATATTAATGGTTGAAATCACTGCTTCTGAATTAACATAATCTAACACTAAAAACTTTGCCATCTAGATTATACAGTCTTTATATGCGGTCATAGACCGCAATGAATTGCCTTACGGCGTGAATTGAAATCAAAGATTTCATGAATTGAGCCTTACGGCTCATGAATTGCACTTCGTGCATTATAAAGGCAATTCAATTCATGGAGCGAAGCGAGAATTCATGGCGGAATGCCAATTTATTAAAAAACATTGGCATCTGAAGTATACAATCTTTATATGAGTGTCGAAAGATGTCGAATTATCAAACCCTTCGCCTTGAGGGGAAGGGGGACCGCTTGCGGTGGATGAGGTGGAAAACGACAAATTAAAAAATAACGATTGCTTTCGCAATCTACACCTCATCAGTCACTTCGTGACAGCTTCCCCTCAAGGGGAAGCCTTTAAAAATTTAGTCCCTAATATAACATGAGCATAAAAGGTAGGAATAAAATGATAAAATTACTTGCAAAATGGTTTATAAAAAACAGTGAAAACACCGCCGACCGATATGTGCGTGAAAAATACGGCGTTTTAAGCGGTGTTCTGGGCATAATATGCAACCTGTTTCTTTTTTGTGTAAAACTCGTTATCGGCACATTGATGAACAGCATCGCAATAACCTCCGATGCGTTCAACAATCTTTCCGACTGCGGCTCGTCCGTGGTATCGGTCATAAGTGCAAAAATGAGTAATATGCATCCCGATACAGAGCATCCCTTCGGGCATGGCAGAATTGAATATATTTCCTCGCTGATTGTGTCCTTTATAATTATTCTTGTAGGCTTTGAACTGCTCAAAACCTCGGCTGCAAAATTTTCACATCCGACAGATGTCAATTTCAGTGTGCCGCTTGTTTGCATCCTTGCACTGTCAATGCTTGTTAAGCTGTGGATGTTTTCTTATAACAGATATATCGGAAACAAAATTGATTCTTCTGTTGTAAAAGCCACATCTGCCGACAGCATAAACGATGTACTCTCAACACTTGTGATAATTATATCGGTTATTGCCGGCAATTTTGTAAGCTTTTCTGTTGATGCTGTTATGGGCGTTATTGTGTCGTGTATAATCATGTATGCCGGCTTTAAAATTGCAAAGGAAACAATTGATGTGCTGCTTGGAAAATCTCCTGCAAAAGAGCTTGTTGATGCTGTAAAAGCCGAGATTCTTTCCGGTGAAAATATTTATGATATTCATGACCTTGTTGTTCATGATTACGGTCCCGGCAGAATTATGGCATCGGTTCACGCAGAAGTTCCCTATGATGCAGATATTGTTAGTGTTCATGAAACAATTGACCGTCTTGAAAAAAACGTTCTTGAAAATTGCGGTGTTCAGCTTGTAATACATATGGACCCGGTTAATACCGGATGCGAAAAAACAAACTCGTTTAAAAACATGGTTAATGATATAATTTCGCATATAGACCCGGTGCTTTCAATTCATGATTTTCGCATGACCGATGGAGAAAATCACATCAATCTTATTTTTGATATGGTTGTTCCGGGCAGCTGGAGCAATGCAAAACGCAGTGAAACAGTTGCACTTATAAAAAACACCATACACGAAAACGACAACCGATGCGATGCTGTTATTAATATTGATACAGATTTTACGGGAGAAAATTAAAATGAGTAAACTTACATTTTTAGGCACGGGTGCGGCAGATTGGGATATTAACAACAAAACAGCAGAGTTCCGCCGGTTTTCAAGTGCGCTTGTTGACGATAATCTGCTTATTGACCCCGGTCCGCATATTTTTGATTTCGCCTCAGATTTTAAAGATGCACACTTTTTTGATAATGTTACCGATGTGATAGTTACACATTCTCACAAAGACCATTTTTGCCCGGAGACAGTAAAAAAACTTGCGGAGAAACAGAAAATACGTCTCGGCTGCGATATTCATGTTCAAAAAATACTGGGAGAAATTAATAATGTTGAATGTGTAATATTTGAGCCTTATAAAACAACAGTTATAGGAAACTATGAAATAACACCCATGTGGGCAAACCACCACATGGATGACCTTTCAGAGGTTGCATTTCATTACATAATAAAATGCGGAGAAAAAGAGGTGTTTTACGGCTGTGACGGTGCATGGCTCCTGCGTCCGACATGGCACGAGATAAAAAAACATCGGTTTGATGTCATGGTGCTTGAGTGCACCGTGGGAGACAGTCATGACTGGCGTATTTTTGAACATAACACCATACCGATGCTTCGCATGATAAAAGAAGAAATTGACGTGCAAAAACTGGTTAAAGAGGACGGAAAAGTTTTTGCCTCGCATATGGCACGCACGTTGCATGAGTCTCATGCAAAAACATCGGAAATTCTTGAAGAAATCGGTATTGTCGCGGCTTATGACGGATTGGTTATTGATTTTTGATTAGCTTGAGAAAAGTCGCAACAAAAAATGTTGGGACTTTTCGTTTTATTTACGATTTCTTTTTAATTTTGTAATAGTTTATACATATTTTTATGATATAATTGTCAGTAAATTTATATGCGTAAAATAGGAGGATACATAATGAGCAATACAAAAAAAGATGCGGCAAGTCATGATATTGACGATACAATGCAAATTCCTGTTGTGTCTGCTGATGAAAAAGAAGGGGACAGCGTTCCTGCCGCAAAAAATGTAAAACTAAAAGCTGTTAAAAAACTTCCTAAATGGGTTAAAATAGTGGGTATTGTCGGGATAGTGCTTGTTATAGCAATTGTTTTTTCGTTGCTTAAATCCGGAGGAAAGAGCAAAACAACAGCTAAAGGCAGCGATTATACTGTATCAAAAAGAGACATTGCATTAACCATAAGCGGTAGCGGTAGTGTTGCGGCTATTGATCAGTACGATGTTATACCGCTTGCACGAGGGGAGATTTTGTCATGTTCAATAGAAGAAGGCTCGCAGGTTAACAAAGGCGATGTTTTGTATACAATTGATTCTTCTGATGCACAAACAAATATTGACAGAGCGGTAAACAGCCTTGAAAAAGCACAAATGGCGTATGATGATGCTCTTGAAAATATGGAAAAACTCAGTGTAAAATCTCCTATAGACGGTATTATAACGGCTGTTTATGTAAAAGAGGGAGATAACGTTGCAAATAACGGTAAAATTATGGATGTTACCGACAGGTCAACAATGATACTCAAGCTTCCCTTTATTGTGACCGATGCTAATCTTATTAGAGTCGGTGACAGTGCAACCGTTACAATAGAGGGTTTATATTATACAATGACCGGTACAGTTACACGTGTTTCATCTGGAACAAGCGTGAGCAGTGAAGGGGTGGAGGTTAAAACTGTTGAAATTGCCGTTAAAAATCCCGGTTCACTTACAGCAAGTTCAAGTGCAACTGCAATTATAGGCTCTGTTGCATGTCATAGCGCAGGTTATTTTGAAAACAATGAAATAAAAACAATTTATGCAAAAAGCTCCGGCGAAGTTACATATCAGCCTTTTGAAGTTGGCGATGCTGTAAAAAAAGGAGAGGCTGTACTTTCAATTTCTGAAAAAGATGCGGCAAAAGCTCTTAAAAATGCAAAAATCAGCTTATCGGATGCACAGCTTGCACTTGATAATGCAAGAAAAATTCTTGAAGATTATACAATAACTGCACCTATTTCGGGAAGGGTTATCAAAAAAAATTCAAAAGCTGGCGATAATCTTGATAATTCAAATTCCACCACAACAATGTGTACGATTGCAGACCTTTCTAAAATTGTTTTTGAGATGAACGTCGACGAACTTGATATTTCAAAAATTAAGGTTGGAATGGAAGCGACAATTACTGCCGATGCAATTGAAAACCGCACATTTTCCGGCGTGGTTGATTATGTAAGCTCGTTGGGAACTACCTCAAACGGTGTTACAAGCTATCCTGTAAAGGTTCAGATTCTTGATCCCGATGATCTTGTTATCGGAATGAACGTTGATGCAGAAATTATTGTAGATGAACGTATGGATGTTCTTTCTGTTCCGGTAAACGCTGTAAAACGAGGTAATATAGTTTATCGCAAAAAAACAGGAAATACAGCATCCGGTAATCAGGGTGTTCCTACAGGTGGAGCACAAGGTAGCCAGGGAGCAACCGGTAATATGCCTGCTGCCGGTGGTAATACGCGGGGCGGTAAAAATATGATAGGAGAAAGTGTTCCGGAGGGTTATGAAGCAGTAAAAGTAGAACTTGGACTTAATAACGATGCATTCATCGAGGTTACATCGGGACTTTCCGAAGGAGATATAATCTGGGTTGAAATAGTTGAAACTCAATCAACAAACATGCTGTTCCCCATGGGCGGAATGGGTGGAGGTATGGGAGGTCCTCCCAGTGGAATGGGTGGCGGAATGCCCGGCGGAGGTATGCGCTGATGCCTTCACTTATAGAGCTTAAAGATATTTATAAAATATACATTGACGGTGAAAGTGAAATATATGCTCTTGATAATGTCTCAATGACTGTTAATACAGGCGAATTTGTTGCTGTTGTAGGACAGTCGGGCAGCGGAAAATCTACGTGTATGAATATTATTGGATGCCTGGATATTCCAACAAGAGGCACATATCACTTGAATGGTGTTGATGTAAGCACAATGCGTGATGATGAGCTTGCTGTAATAAGAAATCAGATGCTTGGCTTTATATTTCAGCAGTATAATCTCATTCCAAAACTTACACTTTTGGAAAATGTAGAACTTCCGCTTATTTACAGAGGTGTTTCGCAGTCAAAACGCCGTAAAATGGCGATGGAATCATTAGACCGTGTGGGGCTTTCGGACAGAGCTTCAAAATATCCAAAGCAACTGTCGGGAGGTCAGCAGCAGAGGGTATCCATTGCACGAGCACTGGCGGGCAATCCACCTGTTATTCTTGCAGATGAGCCAACCGGAGCTCTGGATTCAAAAACCGGAGCAGAGGTGCTTGAGTTTATAAAAAAACTTAACCGTGAGGGCAACACAATTATCCTTATTACCCATGATAATTCAATTGCTATGCAAGCAAAACGTATTGTCCGACTTTCTGACGGGAAAATTACTGATGATAAAGTATTGGAGGCTGGAAATATATGAATATAAAACAGTCTTTTTCACTTGCAGTAAAAAGCTTGATGGGCAGTAAAATGCGCTCGTTCTTGACAATGCTTGGTATTATTATCGGCGTAGGTGCGGTTATTATTCTCATGAGTGTTATGGAAGGTTATACGCGTCTGATGCTTGACCAATTTGAAAGCATGGGTACTAACCTTATAACAGTGAGTCTTAGGGGTAGGGGAAGTAACAAAACAGTTACAGATGACCAGATGATGGCACTTATTGATGAAAATTCGGATACAATAGCCTACATAAGTCCTACCGTATCACTTATGCCCACAATTAAACACGGTACAGAAAGTGACACCACAACATGTACCGGCGTAAACGAAATGTATATGGATATTAAAAAACTGGAACTGGATTCCGGGCGTTTTCTCGAATATGTAGATGTAGAACGCCGACAGAAAAACTGTGTTGTGGGAACATATATTGTTAAAAATTATTTTGACGGACAAAGTCCTCTTGGGCAACAGCTTAAAATAAATGGAAGCAATTATACAGTTGTTGGTGTTATAGAAGAAACTGCAGATTCGAAAGAGAATTCTGCCGATGATGCAATTTATATTCCGTATACACTGGCAACAACAATGTCACGTAACGCATTTGTAAGCAGCTACAGCGTAAGTGCGACAGATAAATCGACAGTTGATGCGGCGGCAGATGCTGTTGAAAAGCTTCTTTATAAAACCTATTCAAATTCAAATTTCTATACTGTGATAAAAATGAGTGCCGTTATGGAATTGCTTGACGAAATGACCGGCACACTTTCGCTGGTTTTGGCAGGTATTGCCGGAATTTCTCTGCTTGTTGGCGGTATAGGTATTATGAATATTATGCTTGTGTCGGTAACTGAGAGAACACGCGAAATCGGTATCAGAAAATCACTTGGTGCACGGCGACGTGATATAATGAGTCAGTTTGTGGTAGAAGCGGCAACAACAAGCTCCATAGGAGGCATACTCGGTATACTTTTTGGATTCCTGGGTTCATTCGGAATGGGCAATGCTTTGGATTTAAATGCTACGCCAACTCTGACTTCGGTTATTATAGCTTTTGGCGTTTCGGTTACAATAGGTATTGTTTTCGGATATTTCCCGGCAAGCAAGGCTTCCAAACTCAATCCTATTGACGCATTGCGATACGATTAATAAGAAAGGAACATGTATTTATGAAAAAAATCATTTGCACATTACTTGTGCTGACGGTTATGCTTTCGTCTGCGGTATTTGCGTCGGATATATATTATTCGGAAAGCGATATCCAAAACCTTATGTCACAGCTTGATATAATGAATGGTTACGAAGACGGAAGCTTTCATCCCGAACGCAATGTAACACGTGCCGAATTTGCAAAAATGGCGGTAAATGCATCACAGTATCATAATATGGTTGCACCTACTGCGACATCATCACCGTTTAAAGATGTTTCTTATCAGCACTGGGCAGCACCGTATATAAAGGTTGCTTCTGTAAACAAGATTATAAACGGATATCCGGATTCTACATATCAGCCTGATAAAAATGTAAGCTATGAAGAAGCGGTAACCGTAGCGATTAATCTGCTGGGTTACACATCTGCGGATTTTACTGCAAGCTGGCCTTACGGTCATCTTGGTACGGCACAGCAGATAGGTCTTACCGATAACGTTGACGGACATGTGGGCGAGGCACTCACACGAGGTCAGGTACGTACACTGCTTTTTAATATGCTTATGACAGAAGCACGCACCTCAAACGCAGGTTCAACAAGAACAACCTACGAATCCACAAACGGGGCATCTACAACAACGACGGTTTCAACGGTTTCGGCTTCCTCTGCTTCAGGCAGAAAATATATCACAAATCTTGATTACACACTTGTTGAAGATGCGGTTATTATTGCCACATCTGCAGAAAATACCGCCGTTGCGGCAGGCAAAGTACTTACATCGGCAGGCACATACAAAACATCGTCTTCTTTTGATGCATCGTATGTAGGTAAACGTGGTGACATTCTGCTCAACTCCAATAACGAATTTGTATTTTTCTTTCCTACTGAACAGATGATAAATGCATATAATCTTTATTCTGTCTTGGATAACGATTTGCTAGTTTATTCCGGTAGCGGTATTGAATCGCTCGGTCTTGACAGTGGTACAGCCGTGTATTATGATGCATCACGGACAACGCTCTCGGCAGTAAGCGGCAGACTGGAAATGGGTAGTGAAGTAAGGCTGTACAAAGATTCTATGGGAAACATTGAATATGTCTTTGTTTCAAAAGATTCTGTTTCAGAGCCTTTTACAAACAATGGCAACTGGAAATCTGTCCTCGGTGTTGCAGAAGACCCAACTGTTATCCGTGACGGCAAAGCTGCCACATCTGCGGATATATCAATTAATGATGTTGTTTATTATTCATCATCGCTTAACATAGTGTGGGCATACAGCAAAAAGGTAACAGGTATTTACGAGGCTTCTTCACCTAACCGTGAAACACCGTCGTCTGTGACAATTTCTGGAACAACATATAGCATTGAAACTGCTGAGGCAATGCATAAACTGTCTGCAGGTTCAAGTTATACTCTTGGAGATACGGTAACTATTCTTATCGGAAAAAGCGGCGGAATTGCGGATGTTCTTGATGCTTCAAAAAGTTCATTAGGAACACTTTACGGATATGTTCTTTCAACCGGAAACAAAGCGTTTTCCGACACAGAAAGCAACACCGTAACATCACCCTATGCAGAAATTGCTCTTCCCGATGGAAGTGCAAATATATATAAAACAAAAAGTAATTACAGCAATCTGGTAAACCGTATTGTCAGCATTAAAATAGCAGACGGCGTTGCCTCGCTTAATGCAGTGTCGCAAACAAGCAGTATTTCGGGCAAATTTAATACATCAACAATGACGCTTGGCGGCAAAGCGGTTAGCAGCGATGTTGAAATTATTGATGTTTCAACAACACTTGCCAGCGAAAAAGGTGTGTTCAAACACATTTATCCACAGAGATTAAATGGTGTTACGGTAAACAGCTCAGATATTCTTTATTGCGGACAAAATGCACTCGGTGAGATTACTCAGCTTATTTTGAAAAATGTTACCGGTGACTGTTTTGATTACGGCCTTATTACGGCACATCCCAAAGATTCGACTCAGTTTACAGTTTTAAATGCAACAAACTTCTTAAACTTTAATATTTCGAACTATTCGCTTACAGCAGGTCAGCCCGTGAGAATAAATTCGCCCAATTCACTGACAAAGCTTTCTCTTGCAAAAGGCACATTTACCGAAATGGCAGACTCGTACATTGAAATCGGCAGTACAAAATATATGCTGTCTGATAGTGTTATTGTTTACGATTGCACAAAATCGCTTTCGGGAATTTATAATGTGATTCCTCTTTCGGATATTGTGGGACTTTCACGTTCGGACGTAACACTTGAAGCGTATTATGATGCTGTACCCTCCGAAGGCGGTAGAATTCGTGTAATAAAAGCAACTTTTAAAAATTAATAATAAAAAAGGAGGCTGCAAGCAAAATGATTTCATTTTGCTTACAGCCCCACTTTTTTAGT
>JAZNOL010000056.1:0-18134 GCA_045580815.1 Clostridia bacterium
CTTATTGACATATTTTTTCTTTAACGTTAAAAATAAATAAACATTAGAATTTTTTATTTGTTATTTTTCTGTGTTTATTACATATACAGTACACCGGATAAATAGCTGTTTGCCAATATTCGTGCGTATAAAAGAGTTTAAAAACGTATTGAGTAAAAAAAGCAAAAATAATCCGTGAAAAATCCATATATTACAATAAAAATCCATTTACAAGCTACTAATATAATGTTATAATAAAATCAACAATAAAAATCGGATACAAGGTGACTTTATTATGAAAATTTACCCCAAACCCTACATTTTTCACGATTCTGACGATGAATTTGTGTTCTCAAGTTCTCTCAAAATAAAATATAATGAGAATTTTCCATATAAAAAAACACTTGTTTTATTAAAAGAATTATGGACAAATTTCACAGGCGGAAAGTCGGAAATTAGTTTTGAAAAAGACGAAACACTTGCTTTGCACACGTTTTCGTGCGGAGGAGTTGCAACTTGGTGCGAGACGGGATTTGAATATGCAGTAAAGGTTGTGGAAAACGGTTTTGCTGTGTGTGCGGAAAACTGGATTGGTTTGGTGCATGCAATGTTCAGTTTGCTCCAGATGATTCAACCCGAAAAGATTAATAACGAAAGTCTTGACAAATATCATATAACGGTGTGCGAAATATACGACAAACCTGCTATAAAAACAAGAGTGTTCCACTATTCGTTTTATCCTGTAGAACTAGAAAAGTTGCAAGAAACTCTCCGTATGTGTGCTTTTATGAAATATAGCCATGTGCTTGTTGAATTTTTTACATCCGTTGTTTTTGATGCTTTTAAAGAAATTACAGCAACAGGCGATTATGAAAAGTTTACATACACAAAACAGCAGCTTCAGCCGTATTTTGAAGAGGCAAGGGCACTGGGAATTGAGTTTGTGCCGATGTTTAACCATTTCGGTCATGCGTCTTTATTCGGCAACGAAAACGGCAATCATGTTGTGTTGTCACAACATCCTGAACTTGAGGCTTATTACGAGCCAGACGGATGGTGTTACTGTTTGTCAAATCCGCAACTAAAAGAAAAACTAAAAAAAATAAGAGAAGAGCTTATTGACCTTTGCGGTGACGGAGAGTTTTTCCATATAGGCGGTGATGAGGCGTACAGCCTCGGCACTTGTGACGAGTGTCGTAAAACGCCGATTGAAAAGCTGTTTGCCGGTTATGTAAATGAAATTGCATCAGAAATGAAAGAAAAAGGCAGACGTGTTATCATGTGGGGCGACTCGCTTCTAGAATATGACAAATGGCGTATGCACACAGATAGGGTGGGCAATAGATACATTGCCAGCGAGGGCACAGCAAAGGATATGCACAAAGCTCTTGAACTGATTGACAAAAGCATAATAATTAACGACTGGCAGTATTTCCATCTTGACGGCAAGGTTATGACATCGGATTATTTTAAAGAAAAAGGCTTTGATGTTATACCTGCGGCAGAATCCGAGGTTAAAAATACCGATTCACTTTGTAAAGCTGTTAAGAAAGACGGTTTCTTTGGTTTTATGCAGACAACTTGGACAACAGATTATAAAGCGATAGTTACTGTAAGAGGCGGTTCGTCATCATGGATGGAAAATATAGATGATTACGACAGCATATACGAGCTTGGCGACCATAATTTTGTAAGAGGATATTTTCTGATGAACTACCGTGCTTCGGCACTTTTAAGAAAATTAAGAAAAAAATAAAAAATACATATCGAAAGGGTGGCAAAAAATGAAAAAACTATTCTCAGGACTGATGCTTGCAACCTGCGTTTTCACCGCATCCTTACCGGTGGCAACGGTTCATGCGGCAGAAGCGGCAACTGTTACTGTTGATTTGTCCGAAAACGGATTTATTAAAGAATCAACAAATCTTGTTCTCGGCACAAACAATGACTGGTCGGGAACAACTGAATTTATCATTCAGAATCACGGTTCAACAGAGCCAAGCGACGAGTTTGTAAATTTTTGGCACACAACAGGTGTTCCTCTTGCAAACTCACGTCAGGGTGGCGGTTCATCAATGAACTTTGACTGGATGAGTCTTGTAGGTCCTCTTGAAGAAAGAACACCCGTATCGTCGAATGTAAGTTATGGTACGGCAGAATGGATAAAATGTGCAATGGAGGTAAATCCTGATGCAGCATTTACTCCGGTTCTCAATATTTTTGAAACACCCGAGCAGTGTGCAGACCTTGTGCGTTATCTCACACTTAATCCTGAGGACGCAAATGCTGTTAATCCCAACACCGGCATCAACTGGGCACAACAAAGGGTTAACGACGGAATAAAAGACCCGGTTAATGTTATAGCCTTTGAACTTGGTAACGAGCTTTACGGATATTTTAACCAAAACTACGGTGCACCGGAATGGAAAACCGCCGGTTTACCTTCATGGGGAACGATTGAACAGCGTCTCAGGGGCGGTTCGAGTCAATATTCGCATTACCGTCAGGCGCTTATAAACGGTGCAACGGAATATGCCGAATATTGCAAACCCTATATTGATGCAGTAAGAGCGGTTGACCCTGATGTAAAGCTTTCTGCAAACGCAAATGCGGCGGCAGAAATTGACGGTGCTCACGAATGTACTCATATATGGAACAGCATCGTTATAGAAGCACTTCGTGATTACTGCGGCGGTCATTGTAACGAGGGTTGCACAGGCAACTGCTATAACAGAGGTATCAACTTTGTTACACATCACGATTATTATTGGGGAAGCACACAGCATTCCACAAAAATTGACGGTACATATGACCGTATAAGCCGCTATTTTGAAGACAGAGACATTAAAATCATGGTTACAGAGCACAACATTTTGACGTCTTACACATCGTCCATGACAAGTGAAGAGCGCACAGCATCAATCAAAAAAGACACTTCATTAGAACGGACACTTGCTATTGCAGATTTTCTTGTTTCTTCGTATAATGTTCCCGAAATATATTCGGCAAACCACCACGGCACCTTTGGAAATGCATACGGAAATCCCTGGGCAATTGGCAGAAAATTCACCTCAGGGCAGATATATCAAACAGGCGAAAAAGGCAAAATGTATTCAACACCCGTAGGTCAGGTGATGGCTCTTGTTGAAGAGGCTGTTGGCGGAAATGTTATGAAAACTGAGGCACAGCGTGTTGTTGCGAGTGCACATCTTAAAAACGACGGACGTCTTGACCTCATTCTTCTTAACAGAGGCACAAAATATGACAGCTCGCAAAGCAAATATGTTATAGACCATCAGGATATAACGGTTGATATTGATATAACAGGCACAGACGCAGAATACCGTCTTGAATCTGTTTCAATGATTGACGGTGAAGCAGGCTCACTTAACGACCCGCTTACTCCTGAAGGTGCAGTTGTAAGAAGCACTCTCATAAACGGTGCTCTTGATTATAAATCATTTGATATGTCAGCTTACAGCATGGCAGTTTTACATCTTGTACCGAATGATTTTGAATATCAGCAGGATACTGTAGGTAAAATCAAATTCAGAAACAACGGCGACACCTTGCAGATTTGGGACAAATTCTATACCGAAACAGGTGCAAAATACAAAAGCAAAGTCGGTGCGGTTTTACTTAAAAACGGAGCTGATCCCGAAAATTATTCAGCTGCTGATGTTTGCGGATACGGCCAGTCAACAATCGAAAATGACATTGCATATTTCAACATTGCTCTTCCGAGAGATTTTGAAAGCGGTGTGTACACGGTTGTTATAGGCAACGAGGATTTTACACATGTTGCGGAATATAACACCTGCGAAATTAAAGATATCACTTTTGAAAACTCTTTGTCACAGACAGAGTTTGACGGGAAACCCTACAATAACATCGAAAACGAAGATTACACCGTTGAAGTAAGTGCGGTGCTTAACAAAAATGTTTCAAAGGATGCAACAATCGGTGCAACAGTTGTTTACGGCGATAAATCTGAGATTTCATCGTATTCTGACGAAAACTTAACCCGTGTTGCATTTGCTGATGAAACATCGGTTAAAGACGGTGCTTGCAACATCAGCATTGATATGCCACGCGGTGCACTTTCGGGCGTATATACTGTTATTCTCGGCATAAGCTCCGAAAACGGTAGCGGAAAACTTGCAAAATCCTTCTATTTTACAAAACCCGATGAAGATATAATGCTTCTTGCACCTCCGCATACAGCGGACGGCAAAGACATAACTCTCATGACAGATATGTCACAGCCTGTATATGCTGAGCTGAAACGTCTTGACGGCGAGGGCGATGCAAAAGTGTTTGTGGGATATTATAAAAACGGCGTGCTCGTAAATGCTTCGGTTGCAGATGCTGTGTTTAATGAAAACAGCGAAGCTGCGGTTATGCTTGATGGTAATGCAAACAGCGAAAATGCCGATTGCATAAAACTGTTTGTGTGGGACAGCGGTGCAAATTCTCCGCTCATACGCACATACAGCGTAAAACAGTAAAGGGGGGCATAAAGATGAAACATATTAAAACAATTTTTATATTAGTACTGTGCTTTATGTGCATGGTTTCGGTAAATGCCCTTGAACTCAGCGAGTACGGCGGATGGATGATAAACGACAGCTTTGAGTTTGACAGAACTCTTGCATCATATCCGTACAACGTTAAGTATTCAACAAGTAATACAGTATCAACAGATAACCTTATTTCGTACGGCAACGTTGCACGCACAGGCGACCGTAGCATAAAACTCAGCTTTATTCTTCTTGACGAGGGCGACAGTTTAGGCTTTTTGCGTACACTTCACGGTGCGGGACTTGATTATGTGAACGAAAGAACATACATTTCGTATTATGTAAAAGGCACAAACCTTACAAAAAGTGACATTGGTATGGAATTTACATACCTCAAAAACGGAAATGCAAACAGAGTTGATGCTCCTTATGATGCTTACGGAATTGAAGATGCCGATGCAAACGGCTGGTTCAAAGTGTGGTATATCGTGCCGGCAATTCACAATTACAATATAAACGAAAGCGGTCTTGTAGGTCCGCAGTTTAAAAAACGAAGCGGCGGAGCTACGGCAATTTATATTGACGACTTCAAAGTTTGCCATCTGCCCGAAAAAATAGAATTCAAACAACGCAATATTCCGTACGGCAAGGCATTTAATCTTGATAAAATGCAGGCAACAGCCTACAACAAAAACGGATATATGGAAGATTTGCCCAATGCAAAAATTACGCAGTGGGAAGTTGTAGACGGTGATGCACGTATAGATGGCAGAAACCTTATCCCCGGCAAAGATACGGAAATTACACTCAAAGGCACATTTTTTGATGTTTCCGATGAGGTAACTCTCTATACAACATCAAATGTTTCACAGCCGGTTTTAAAATCTGATTTGTCAGCAGGCACAATTACCGAAGCTGACGGTACATATTCGGTTACGGTTTCAAATGCCGGTGACGGAAACGGCAAAGCAACGCTTATTGCGGCTGTTTATAAAGACGGCAGACTTGATAGAACATATACTGTTTCAGGCAAGATACTTCCGGGGCAGAGTAAAGCTTTGGAAATTGAAAATATTTCAAAATCAGAAACTGACACTGTTAAATTAATGGTATGGGACGGCATCTTCGGATGTATTGCTATAAAATAATTAATCAGGAGTGATAAAATGAAAACAGCAAAAAAACTTGTTGCATTGTTTGTATCGGTGCTTATGCTTGCAGGTGTTATATCTGTTTCGGCAGAAATTCCGACACTTACAGAAACAAACGGACTTTATTCCTTTTATGACGATTTTTCTCAGTATACCGAGTTAAACGATAAAGGCGAGGTTGACCCTACGGTAAACTGGGTTTATAACGAAAAAGGTACAAAATATTCTTCCGGTGAGGATTTTCATTATCCTCCTGTTGTAGAAAGCGGATATCACAGAGGCTTGGATACCACATGGCTTAAAATTTCAAACAACTGTAATGACGCATATATAAGCAGCAGTGACTATGGCGATTTGCCTTTGGCAACATGGAGCGGCAGCATTTCGTCAAACCTTGTTCAGGAAATCGGCGTTATAATGGCAACAAACAATGACCATGCACATCTTGCGGGTGGTGGCGTACGCTTTATGGTTCACAACAGCGGCAAAAACTATTATGAACTTTATCTGCCATCAAGCAGTAACTCCAGTTCATCATATTCGACAACTGCGTGTGTTTTGTTCAGATGTGTAAACGGAACACGTGAAGAAGTTAAAAAAATCGGCAGTGATAATATACAGCAGGATATCCGCCGTGAAATCAGCATTCGTTATGTCAAAGAAACAGGGGAAATTACTTTTGATATAAACACTCCCGGTGCAACAGATGCAAACGGAAACTCTGCGGCACAGCTTGCAAACAGCAAAAAAGAAGATTTACTCACAACAGTTATAGACAATTCTTTTGCAAAATATGACGGCGACACACAAATCAGCCTTTTTGCAAGCTGTTCGGTTAACTTCAGTAACGGTACATATTACACAAACTTCTCTGTTAAAGGCTGCGACCCGTGGATGACAGACAAAGCGTTTGGCAGTGCGGTTTATAAAAACTTAACTTACGGCAGAACAGCTAACGAAAATAGCGTAACAGATTTGGGTGCACAGACAAAAATCAGAAACGTTTCAATAACAGGTGCTACATCTGATATTACAGTCGGTGCTTCGGTAGACGGAGAAAACTACGATATTTTGTTTACAGGTACTCCCGAAACAGCTGATTTTGTTATTGAAAACAGCGAAAAAACTCTGTATAAATATATCAAAATAGAGGGTGACTTTGCAGAGGCAAAAGTTTATGACAGCCTTATGGGAACAATTGAACTTCCCCTTATGGGAAAAGGCTCTCTTGCAGGTTATTTCGGCAAACTCATACCGTCAGAAAGTGTTACATGGAAATCTCTTGACCAGGGTGTTTTTACCGTGTCAAACGGCGAAATTACAGCAAAAGGCAAAGGTGAAGCAACTCTTACGGCAGAATATGACGGAAAACTTCAGCGTGTAAAAGTTAAAGTTGTTCCCGAACTTGAATATTATAAAACAAACAACATCGAAAATGAATATATTGCGGCAAAACGCATCGTTACCGATAAGGTTAACGAAGCAATAAAAACACAGAATGCCGATTTGATGAAAGATGTTATATTCACAATTAACAAAGAATACTCTCTTTCAAAAATCAGCGATATTGACCTTGCGGCAATAATGGGACTGGTGCCGGAAAAACAGGAAAATCTTGCAACTGCACTTTTAGACTATGATGTTTTGTATGAAGACGATGAGGAAATAACAGTTGATGATATTTTTGCGTTTGTTAATATTATCAATGCAGAGCTTAAAGTTTATGAGCTTGATAACCTTGCCACAAAAGAAGAGGTTAAATTTGTAATTGATACAAACAAAGATATTTACGGCATTGACACAAAAGAAGATTCCTATGTTAAGTACGAAATGGATATCTGCGATTCTCTTACAAACACAACATTTGTCAGCATTGCCGATTTGCAGAGAAAAGTTGCGGCAAAAATACAGGAATATCGCGAAGTTTATCTTATGGAAAAAATAGCAAAAATTTTCGACTATGCATCAGTTTGCGGAATTGTTGAAGAGTGCGACTATATTATAAACTACGATAAAGAAAAATATGATGCAATCGAAGATAAACAGCAGTTTGAAAAAGATTTCTTTTTAGCAAAAGATGATTTCAAAACAGCTGCAGATGTAAAAAATTATATTGATACATATACTCCGCCCGAAAAAGACGAAGAGGAAGAAGACGATGATGACGGCTACTACGGTGGCGGAGGAGGAGGCGGTTCTTCCGGCGGCGGTGGCGGAGGCTTTGCAGTTTCCATTCCTCCCGTGGTGACAACAAAACCTGTTACAGATGGTACGGTTGTTGCAAAAACACAGGTTTTTCCCGATATACCCGTCAACCATTGGGCATATGAAGGCACACGTTATTTAAGCGCAATTAATGCCGCGAAAGGCTATGAAGATGGTACATTCGGAGTTAATAACAAAATAACAAGAGCAGAATTTGTTAAAATTCTTCTCGGTGGTTTTGAAATTGCTTCAGAAGAAATAACAGAAGAAACAGAAATGACATTTGGTGACGTTGTGGCTAATGACTGGTTTGCAAAATATTTTGAAACAGCATACGCAGAGGGCATCGTTCTCGGTGACGAAAACGGCAACGCAAACCCCAATGCTTATATTACACGTGAAGAAATTGCTGTTATGATAAGCAGACTTGTTGAAAAACAGGGCAAAATCCTGCCGAAAAACGTTGCATATGAGGCTTTTGACGATGAAGATGCAGTTTCTTCATGGGCATATACAGCAGTTGCAAAAATGAAAATGGCAGAAATCATAAACGGCGATGGCACAGGCAATTTCCTGCCTAAAAACAACGCAACACGCGGAGAATGTGCAAAAATGATTTATACAACAGTACAAAGTGCGTATGTCCCCCAGGAAACGGAGGTATCGGCTGATGAATAATAAAATGCTTAAAAAAGTGTCGTGCATACTTGCGGCAACGCTGGCATTTTCTGTTGCCGGCGTATCGGCAGCAGGTATGACAAACGATGAAATATATCAGAAAGCTATCGACGCGGTTTTGACAAACAATGCGGCACTGGTAAACGAGCTTGTTCATATTGATACATCAGAAAATTTTGTAGAATCAATTGACGCAAAAATTGTTATTGATGAAAATGAAATTCTTCATGAAATTGACGATTTAATGCTCGGCGTACAGTGCGAAGCCGGCGGTCTTGCCGATATATCACAGGAACCCGGCTCAATAGAACTTACAAACGACTATAAAAACTTTGCAAAAGACTGGTTCAAATGCCCCCTTTACCGTTTTGGCGGTACTTCGGCAGAAAACATGAACCTTATGCATAACATAGGTCCTTTTGAAAAAAGAGAAGCGTCATATTTTGAAGAAATGACAAGCCATACGGATCATATTGGCGAAACAAGAACAAGCCCCACAACAATGGGACCGGTAGAATTTATTAAATTTGTTTACGCAAACAATCCCGATGCAAAAATAATTATTTGTGTGTCGGTAAACTCTGCAACTCCCGAAGATAACAAAAATCTTGCGGCATTTCTTACACACCGTGCAGACGAATCCGAATGGGGCGCACTGCGTGCCTCCTACGGTCTTGTCGAACCGGTTGAAATATATGCATGGGAAGTCGGTAACGAGATTTATGCTTCAATTCCATATAAAGACCCTGTTCTTGAATGGTATCCTCCTGTTGCAAAAGCGCATATGGACGCTATCCGCGAATCTGACCCGGATGCAAAATTTGCTCTTTGTGGTGTTGGTGCTCCCTGGGGATACGCAGTTGAAGCAGACTGGCGCAGATGGACTACCAAGCTTCTTGAAGACCTGGTGGCTCTTGGCGAAACACAGTTTGACTATATGACATGCCATCCTTACTATGACGGCATGACAACACCGTATCAGGAAAGAACTCATATGAAATACACGGAAGATGTTGCAAAAATTCTTGGTGAAGACAATACAATGGAATTTCTCATGACAGAACATTCCACATGGACAGACCCGCTTAACAACGGTAAGTTGCAGTCTCTTGACCATGCACTTTCCGTTGCACAGTGGATTACCAGAATGTATCACTACGATAACATTGCAGGTGCAACATATCACGGTATAACAGCAGGCGGTATGCACTGGGCTATGTACCGTAGAATTGACGGTAAAATTGAGGAAACTCTTATGTCGGAAATGTACCGCGCGTATTCAACAGGCGTGGGTGACCGTATTGTAAAAAGTGAGGTTATAAGCGACAGCCCCACAACCGAGCTTTTAAATGACAGCATGAGATTTACAGTTATGCCCTCGGTAAAAGGTGACAGAGAGCTTAACCTTATTCTTTGTAACGACTACGGTCCCGGCGCAGAATATAATCTGACATTTGAGTTTGCAAACAACTATACTCTTAAAGAAGAAACAATCTTCACAGCACCCAATATGTCATCACTCAGATATGACAAAAATTCTCTTGATGTTGGTACAACCACTGTTACCGAGAAAAACGAAAAGAATTTCAGCACTTACCGTATGCCTCCGCAGAGCCTTGTCATATTGAAACTTGAATCCGACAAGGATATACCTCAGTATGGCGAAAAAGTTGGCGGAGCAATGGAAGAAGTTGTTGCAGAGGACGTAGAAACAGGCTTTGTTGACCTTGAAAACTGCTGGGCAAAAAATGAAATTGCAAAAATGGCGGAAATCGGTGCAGTAAACGGCAGAAGCGAAACTGTTTTTGCACCCGAAGAAAACGTAACCAGAGGCGAATATGCCGCAATAGTATGCCGCATGCTTGAATTTGATGTGGATTATAAAAAATCTCATTTCAAGGATGTTGATGATGATGCATGGTATATGCCATACATCAACGCCGCACAAATTGAAGGCGTTTTAAAAGGTGACAGCGACAAAAACTTTAGACCCGATGACAATATCACTCTTGAAGAAATGATTATTGCATCAAATAGACTTTGCGAAAAATACGGTATCACATCAACAGGATATAACGCGGACGAAGTTCTTTCGCAGTTTGAATATGCAGATGATATTTCAAACTGGGCAAAAGACGGCGTTGCAGCGGCTGTTAAAAACGGTATAATTTACCGTCTGTATGAAAACGGCGGACTTAAACCGCTCAAAAAAGCAACAAGAGCCGAAACAGCCTCTGTTCTTTACAGAGTATATAATCTTGTTAAATAAGGAGGGTAAAGAAAATGAGAAATAAACTTCTTATTATATTATGTCTTGTGGCATCAATGATGTTTAATACATTTGCGATTACATCCCTTGCCGCAAACAAAGATGAAGTTACCGGGCATGAGTACGATAACGTTTATGTTGAAGAAGAAAAGATTGAAACAACTATTATCGAAACTTCAAAATCTTTCAGCGATATTAAAGACGAAAACCTGTTTAAATATGCAGAATTGCTTAATTCAATAGGCATTATAAATGGTTACGGCGACGGCACATTCAAGCCTGACAACAGCATCACAAGAGGCGAAATTTCAGCCATTATTATAAGAATGCTCAATCAGGATGCTGAGGTTTTAAAATCTCTTGAAGGTTCGTTTTATGACGTTGACAGCACACATCAGTTTTATGATGCAATCAGTGCATGCGTAAACCTTGGCATAATCAACGGATATGAGGACAACAGCTTCAGAAGTGAAAACACAATCACTTATAACGAGCTTATTGCAATGGTTGTAAGAGCACTTGGTTATAGTGAACAGGCGAGAGTGCAGGGTGGTTATCCAAGCGGATACCTGATGGTTGCAAACAACATCGGTATTTTAAACGGAGCAACAGCCAAAGACGCAAACGCAGTTACAAGAGGAGAAGCTGCAACGGTTATTTACCGTGCACTTCATGCTCCGGTGAGCAATCAGGTTTCTTTTGGCGAAGATGTTACATACGATTCCGAAAAGAGCAAAACCGTGCTTTCAGAAAATTTTGACATTTATAAATCAACAGGTGTTGTAAAAGCTAATTCAATAACAACAATCGGTAACGATGAGGCAATGGAAAACAGCATAGTAATCGGCACAAAACGCTTTATTGATAAAGACGGTAAGTTCGGCGATTATCTGGGTTATAAGGTTGATTACTATTACAAAAGCGATATTGACAGCGGCGAAATTGTGTTTATGTATAAAAATCAGACCGTAAAAGAACTGATTATAACAGAAAACACTAAACGTAATTACTCAAATCTTACTTATACATACGAAGTAAATGAGGATAAAACCAAAACCGCATCAATCACAAAAATACACGACCTTATAGTAAATGGCGTGCGTGCATCAGGTTATGATGACAGCATTTTTGATTTTGAAAACGGCAGAGTAAAACTTGTTTCAAACGAAGGTGAATCGGTTTACGATACAGTTATTATGGAAACTTATGATAACTATATCCTTAAAAACATTTCAGGTAATGCCGAGGAAGTAAAACTTCTGCTTGAACACGGCTATAAAACAATGGAAATTGACCTTTCCGAAACAAAGTTTGAAATTGTTGACGGAAATGGCAACAAAATCAGCTACCTTGCAACAATTGCAGGTGTGTTTGATGCAAACGGAAAACCGGCGATGACAACCGATTTTTCAAAGGTTGAAGCCGACAGCGTAATCAGCGTTTATACAAACAAATTCGGACCGTCGCAGCGTAGCCGCCGCTATCCGGCAGAAGATGCGGACTATGTTAAAATAGTTGTATCACCGCGCAAAATCGAAGGTACTGTTGACAGCTGGAATAAAACAACTGTTACAGATTCCGGCACAGGTAAAACAAGTACTCTCTGGGAAGAAATTATTATTGACGGCAAAGAATACAAAGTTTCAACAAGCAACTTTATGAATGAGGATGATTGCCTCTGCAATCTTGGCGACAACGGAACATTCTACATTGATTCCTACGGTAAAATTGCCGCATTTAAAAAAGGCGATGCAACAGCAGGAGAATATGAATACGGCTATCTTATAAAAGCTGTTAATGCAGGAGCAATCGGCGGCAAAGTTGACATGAAAATTCTTACGGTTGCCAATGAGAAAAAAGTGTTTAAATGTAAAGACGGCGTGTTTATAAATAACGAGAAGAAAACCGGCAACGCTATTCTTACTGAGCTTTCAAAATCGGCAAAAATGATTGACCCGAAAATGGAAATGTCACAGGTTATTAAATACAAAACAAATACCGAGGGTGAAATTACCCATATACAGACGGTTCTTCAGTCGGTTGGGTTGCCGGCAGGTGCAGACAGCACTCATTTAAACAGATACGAGGATAGAACTCAGTACTGGGTAGAATACGATACAAGCGGCAGACTTAAAAAACCGGGTGAGAGTAACTATGCATTCTTCTTCCAGCCGGAGATTTATTTCACAGTTCCCGAAACCGAAGAATATGTTGATGACGACACAAGATACAAAACAGGCGGTATCACGACATACGACTATACATATATTGACGTTTATGATGTTGAATATCTTATGCCTAAGGTTGCAGTACGTTATGAGGTTTCATCCGGTGAAGAAATGATTGTAACCCTTACAAAGAGCGAAAACCGAACAGGTGTAATGGTTAAAAAACTTGAAAAATCTGTTGATGAAGACGGATTCGGCACAGCAAAAATCACCGTTGTAAACGGTATTTCGGAATCAGAATATTATGCCGAAACAGCAGATATGTTTGTTGACCCCGAAACCGGCAAAGAGGTTCAGCCAGGTGATATGATACTTCTTTATTCAAAAGGAAAGGACATCGTGTCATCATGGAAATATTCAACCTTTGATAACAAAAAGCTCACCAGAGAAAACATTGAAAACGGAGTTTTCAAACCGCTTCTTGAAACATGGAAAAAATACGACAGTTCAAACGGTTACGGCAAACTCAATACAATACTGGAACCGTATATCATTCTTGAAGGAAGCAAAATGGTTATGCAAGGCGGCAAGGTTGTTGACACAGAAACCGGCAGACGTTCAAACTGGACAACAGGTTATATGAACACTAACCAGGCATGGCAAAAGGGTGGTGCAATCGTTTGTGACGCATCCGAGTCAAAAGAAAAACCCAGCATCCGTGTTGGCTCAATTTCAGACTTCAAGAGCGTTTATAACGACGGTGCAGAAAATGCTTCGCTTGTGTTTGCATTCTCACACCACGGCGGTGCGGTTGTTTACATCATCTATAACGGTTATAATAAATAATACATCAAAGCATCTCTTGCCATGCTCCTCTTGCCTAAAGGGTGGGAGGACCACGAAGTGGCGATGGGATTAAGTAACGGATGTGAAAATTTGTAGGGGCGGACGACCCTGTCCGCCCGTGCAATACTATGTGGAGTGCTTGTGTACTGCTCTGCTTAACAGTAGTTGAACAAAATTATTTAAAATAGAAAAGAAAGGTTGACAAAAATGTATATTGCAGGACAAATTATGGCATGGATAGCAACATTATTAACATTTTTGTCTTATCAATGTAAAAGCCATAATAAGCTTATTATTGTTCAAACCTTATCTTCATTGAGTATCTGCGTGAGTTACTGTTTCTTAAATGCATGGTCAGGAATGTTGTTGAATATTGTATGCCTTGTAAGAAATTTTATAATTTACCGAAAAGATATTAAGTTTTTTTCATATCCATGCTGGCCATATATTCTCGCAGGTGTAATGGGTGTAATAGGGGCTTTGTCATGGCAAGGACCGATGTCTTTGCTGATAATTGTGGCATTAGCTGTTAATACCTTGTTTTTATATTTCCCGAATGTGCAGAATTTGCGAAAAAGTATTCTTGCTACATCAACAATGGTACTGATATACAATGTATATTATACTGTGTGGGGTGGTGTTGCCAATGAAATGATAGCAATAATTTCCTCAGTAATAGGGTTATACAGATACAAAAAATCAAAGCAGATATAATAATACTGTTGTGGTCTCCACACGACACACACAGAAAAAGGAAACAAAAAAATTAAAACTCATTTAGGTTAAAATCTGTGGCACAGGCTAAATGCCCTGTTCCGCATAGCTCGGCACCCGGCTGTGCCTCAGTTTTAATAAATAAAAATTTAAAATACCAAAATGAAAGGATGAAAAACATGAAAAAACTGGCAAAAATCATTACTCTGTTGACAGCGCTCACAATGATGCTTTCCGCGTTTACCGCAATTGCGGCAGCACCGGTGCCTGTTGACAATCTGGAAACAGACGGTACTTATGTGTTCTTTGACGATTTTGAGGGCTACGAAGACACCAACGGCGATGGTGTAATCGGCACTGCAGAATACGCATCAAACTGGACATATAACAACAAACCCTATGACAGCGGACAGTGGCCTCCCAAAATTATTGAAGCGTCAACATGGGAAACAGATGGCGGCGAAGGCGGCGATGGCAGCAACAAGCTGAAAATCTGGCCTAAAGCAACTCCGTCAAACTATCATAACGCACCAAGCGTTACTTTCACAGGCTCAGTACCTATGAATTCTATTCAGAAATTCACATTTGACGTTGAAAAAAACAGAGACGGATATAACGGTTATGGAATTCGTTTCATGAAACATAACAACGGTCAGGATATGTACGAGTTGTATTTCCCGGGAAGCGGCTGGAGTAACAGCAACGGTGCAGGCGAAGCCGGTGGTTACATTTGGATTCTTTCAAAAATCACTGGCGGATATACAAACGGCACAAGAACTTTCCTTTATACAAACGAAGGTGCTGTAAACTCTACAACTCTTCCGGCATCAACACAAAACAGACTCGGTACAACACCTAATCGTGTAAACTATGTTACACTCACGGTTAACGGCAAAACAGGCACAATCAGCTTTGATGTTGACAATGTAGGCAGTGACGTTCCCGAAGGCAAAGTACAGCTTATGTCAAACAACTATGAATTTGTTGACCTTGCAACAACAGTTACAGATACTTCTTTTGTAGGTATTGGCGGATTGTGTACATTTGAACTTTTTGCACTCGGTTTCTTTAACAGCACCGAAACATCTGCCGGTTGTGACTTTGATAATGTAAAACTCGAAGTAACAGCAGATGCACCCACACCTCCCACACCTACCGACAACCTGGCAACAGAGGGTAAATATGTTTATTTTGATGATTTTGAAACCTATCCCGACCTTGACAAAAACGGCAAGGTAGAATCTGCGGAATATTCTTCAAACTGGACATACAACAAAAAACCCTATGACGACGGACAATTTCCGCCTATAATCGTTAAAAACGAAACATGGGCTACAAACGGTGGCGAAGTAGGCGAAACATTAGATAAAAAACTTAAAATTTTCCCCAAAGCAACTCCGTCAAGCTTTCATAACGCACCGGGTGTTACTTTCACAGGCTCAGTACCTATGAAATCTGTGCAGAAAATCACCTTTAACGTTGAAGAAAACAGATTTGGATATAACGGTTACGGTATCCGTTTCATGAAACATAACAACGGTCAGGATATGTACGAGCTGTACTTCCCGGCAAGCAGCTGGAGCAACAGCAACGGCGCAGGTGTTGCCGGTGGTTACATCTGGATTCTTTCAAAAATCACAGGCGGATATACAAATGGTACAAGAACTTTCCTTTATACAAATGAAGGTGTCGTAAACTCCACAACTCTCCCGGCATCAACAGAAAACAGACGCGGTATCTCACCAAACCGTGCACACACTGTTCAGCTTGTTGTTAACGGTGAAACCGGCGAAATTTCATTTGATGTTGACACAGCAAACCCCGATTCACCTTCAAATGCAGGCAAAGCACAGCTCATGTCAAACAATTATGAATTTGTTGAACTTGCAACAACAGTTACAGATACTTCGTTTGTAGGTGTTAATGACGAATGTACAGTTGAACTTTTTGCAATCGGTCATTTTAATACAACTACTGAATCAGAAGGCTGTGACTTCGATAATTTCAAACTCGAAGCAACAGCAATCCCGTCATCAGCAACAACTGTGAGTGATGATTTCTCATCATATACAGACGGCGATGTGTCATCTGATTGGATAACAACAAAAGCCGGTGCACTTAACGACGAACAGCCCACAATCAACGGAAGCGGTGCATTGATTTATCCCAACAAAAACAATGCAGACTGGATTAACCTGTCAAGCGACAATTATTCTGACGGCGTAGCACTTACAACATGGCAGACACCTGTTTCGGCAGATGATGTTCACAGAATCAAAGTTACACAGCACACAGCATCCGGTGATTACAGTAGTTTCAGAGATATGGAAGCTTTCGGTATGCGTTTTATGATACACAACGACGGCAAAAACTTCTATGAACTTCTTATTTCTTCACCAGGTCGTGTAAAAAACTCATCAAATGAAATGTACGGTCGTATCTATTCAATCATCAAAAACCAGGAGGTTGAAGAAAACGGCTCAAAGGTTGTTAAACGTTCACTTGTTGGAAGTTTTATAAAAGAAGGCTACAACATTAACAGAAACATGCATAAAAATATTGATGTTACAGTTAATAATGCGGCAGGTACCATTGATGTTAACATAACAACAAACGGTACATCAACTCCCGGTACAGCACTCCTTCTTAACCCGTCATCATCAGACAACGAATCTGTTAATATCAAATCTACATTCTATGATGATTCGTTTAAAGATTATCACGGCGACACAAGCATCGGTTTCTTTGGCGCATGCTCAGTAAACTGGAGTTCAGCTTCTTCAATTGATGATTTCAGCGTTACAACAACAGATGCTTACGAAGTAAGCGGTGAGCCTGATGCAACAATGTATGTTGACGTTGCAAACGGCAAAACAGCTGATGCAAACGGTGTAATTGACCTTGGCACAGCAACAAGAGTAAGACGTGTTGTTCTTCCCGAATACGGCGAAGCATTTGTTTCACTCGACGGAAACAACTTCTTCAGCATCGGTGAAGGCGTAAACATTCTTAACAGAAAATCAGGTCTGGCGTTCAGATACGTAAAAGCACCTACAGGTTCTAAGGTTCTTACAGATATAAGCGAAATTACTGTTCCGCTTTACAGCGATATTTCTGTTGCGTACTACGAAATGGGTTATGAAACAACAGATATTTACTGTTACAGCAAGGTTGTAGATTACGATGGCAGCGTAGCTTATGTAAAATCACAGCCCACAACACCTACAGATGTTGAATTTATGGCTGCTCTTACAAGCAAAGTGCTTACTGTAAGTGTAACAGATCCTTACACAGTAACAAGCGAAAACGGCAAACTCAAATTTACAGCTTACCTTGATAAAGCCCTTAATGAAAGCGGCAACGTAAGCGGCATTGTGATTTTTGAAGACGAAAACGGTGCTCTTATTGAAGCACAGGTTGCACCAGCAACCCTCAAAGGTAATATTGCAGAATTTGAAGTTGACGATGTTGCGGATGCAGACGGCGTAAAACTTACTGTATGGAAAGATGTTTCATCAAGCGTTAAACCTCTTTCAAATATGTACACAATAAGATAAATAATTGTAAAACACAAAGGGGCTGTAGCAAAATGATTTCATTTTGC
>JAZNOL010000057.1:0-20561 GCA_045580815.1 Clostridia bacterium
TGTATAGGTTTCAATAACATTTCCGTCAGAATCTTTAAGAGCAACTTTAATCGTTGTACTTCTGCCAAAAATTATTGGCAAGGTATATATTTCGCCATAAGTTTTGGGGTCTGTGCCATCGGTTGTATAAACAATTTCATATGCATCCGATTCAAGAGTTACAGACGATGATAACGCATCCGTTTTAACTCGAACCTCGCCGATTATGGGGGCGTTTCCGTTAAAATTCCAATTCTCACCAATAGCAGGTTTTAAATCCGCCATATTTTCGGTACAGATACTGCCGGAATCAACGCCATAGGTGTGTTCTCCACACAAATTCCCGTTATATAATGCATAGCAGTTTTGTATATCACCGTAAATTCTTCCGGCAATACCGCCCGATTTTTCACTGCCGCTAATACTTCCTTTAAATCCGCAATTTGTAATGCTTCCAACCTGTGTGCCAACAATACCTCCGTTTACTTTTCCATTTACGTTTCCGTCAAACACACAATTTGTAATTTCTGCACCACTGCCGCCAAAAAGTCCACCGGCAAATCCATCTGATGTTACTGATGCATTTGAAACACATTTATCTGCCTTTCCGCTGATATATCCCGAAATTCCTCCGGCATAAGATGCATACGCCCTACTGTCTACCTCGCCACTAAAACTGCAATCTGTTATCTCACAGTTTTCGGCATATGATACGATTCCGCCGGCATACGCAATGCCGTAGTCAGATATATCCGAAGCTGCAACTTTTCCATTAATGTCAATTTCTGTTATTTTTGCATCTCTTGAGAAACCGATAAATCCTGCATATCTTTCGTTTTTATTCTCCCCTGTATTAAGGTTTGAAATTACATGCTTATTACCGTTTATGACACCTTCAAAAGGCGCATTTTCACTACCTATCGGAACCCAGTCATGTTGCAATGATATATCTCTTTTTACCGAAAAATGAGATGCAGGCATATACCGGATATTTATAAGGTCTGTCTGAGTTTTTATGATATAAGGATTTGCCGCTGTTCCGTCTCCGCCGGAATACATTCCTGTATATCCGTTTTCTGAAAAGTAGGCATATCCGTAATTTTTATTTTCATCAAGTTTCCACAGACTGTCAAAATTCCAGCCTGTATAGTTGGGAGTATTATGCCAGCAATCGGTTGTATTACCTTTTTCATCTGCACAAAATACATCAGCATCACCAACAGAATAGCAGTTTTTTATTCTGAGTCTGTTTTGTGCGGCAAAACCACCACAAACTCTGCCAAAAGCATTTGCTATTGCAAAGCTGTCATAAATCTCACCCGAAACGGCATTTCCCACAAAACCACCGGAAACAGAAGTATTCACACCCGAAAATGTGCCGTATGCAGAGCACATTGAAACTGATGTACGTGTCATTTCGCCCACAAATCCTCCAACAAATGAAGCATCTTCTCCGGACATGATTTCACTTTCACTGTTTGATGTGCAAAGGGTTATTTTTCCGTTTTCGCTGTATCCGGCAAAACCGCCCAGATATTTTATTGAGTAAACTGTGCTTTCTGCACTACACGAGGTAATTTCACCGCCGTTTAATCCTACAAAGCCACCGGCATAAAGACCTGTCACAATCGCTTTTGCAACGGAATTTTCAATTATTTTATCGTTATATCCTACAACACCGCCACAGTAGCCTATACTGCCCGAATCGCCTATTGTCCCTTGCGCTGTGCTGTTTGATATTTTTCCTGTATTACACCCGGCAATACCGCCGCAATAAAAATATTTTACTTTTGAATAAGAATATGACGGAGCAACCGTCACAGCCGCATAGCTTTCACAAGATTCAATAATGTTTCTGTTGTCGCCGCAGATACCGCCTGCCGATGCCGAAGCGTAATTTGCTTTTGCATTTACTTCAGAAAGCTCGGTAACACTACATTCTGATATTTCACCGTCATTTTTTCCGCAGATACCACCTGCAAGTGCATCTGCGTATGTAATCTCCCAGTTTGCGGTAACAGCCGATTTAACATCAGCATCAGACACACATTCTGTTATAATACCATCGTTATACGCCGCAATTCCACCGGCATATGCACGTGATGCAGAGTTTTGTGCTAAAATACTTCCACTGACTTTACAACCTGAAACTGTTCCGTGGTTCTGTGACACAATACCGCCGATAAAATTGCCGGTTTTGCTGTTGAAAACAGTTACATCAAGTTCAACAGTCAATGACAGGATATTTGCAGTATTTGCTGACACGCCAAAAAGCCCGGCATTAACAGTCATCGGGTCAAATGTCACACCCGAAATTTTATGTCCGTTGCCATCAAATGTACCGGCAAACGGTGCATTTTCATTCCCCACCGGTATCCACGCTGATGACAGTACAACATCTGCACCAAGCACTACTGTTTGCCCCTGATAGCTGTTTCCTGAATTTACACTTTCAGCAAAAGCAATCAGGTCGCTTTCGTTTGAAATAGTAATAGTTGTCTGTGCCGATACCGGCATAAGGTTTATTAAAATAAAAAATATCAGAATACAGATTTTTTTCATAAAAATCTCCGTTCTGCCACTTTTGTGGCGTTAAATAAAGCATCTTATGCAGAAGTCTGCCGAAAAAGGGCAAACCTCTGCACAAAAATTTGTTTTACATATTTAAAAGGTCGTAGCAACACAGAGCCGCTTCCGCCCTTGTAAGTAGGGAATTGTCTGTTTTATCGCCGAAAGTTTCTCCTGTTAATCTTTCGACAAGGGTATAAAATTCTCCTTTTGTGATGTTTCGGGCAGGATAAAAATTACCCTCTCCGTCACCAAGGCACACGCCAAGCGTTTTTGCAAGACACGCCGTCTCATACTTTTTGCCTGTATCCGGCGTAACATCAGCAAAGCTATCGGTGCTGTCACCTTTTTTGCCTGTTGCTGTCATTATGGCATACAGTGCATCAAGTCGTGAAATTTCGCCATTTGGATTAAATGTTTTTCCACTATACTCAATAAGTTCAAGAAGTGCGGCACGTTCAATTTGTTTGCGGTTTTCTGCATAACCTGCCAAATCGTCAAACATTGCCTCATACGGTTTTACGCCAAAATCTACATGGGCATTTTTCGCACTTTTGTCACACTCTTTTACAACCTCATAAAACATTGCCTGGTTTCCGCCCGTAAGCGAAAATTTTGTGTATCCGTTTTTATCTTTCTGCGTATACACGGCTGAAATTCGTTTTCCTTCAGATGTAAGAGCATAAACCTTAAGAGTGTCTTTTGTTTTGAGTGTTATATCACCATAAATAGGCTCAATAAGCACCGGTCCTCTGCCGGAATTTTCAAAAGCAGTACCGTCCTGTGTAAGCTTTTGCCCCGTATTTACCGCTCTGCCAATAACTGTAATAAGGTTTTTTCCGCTTTCCCAAAGCGGTTTATCTGTAACTGAATTATAATAAACTGTTGCGTATTCATTTTCAATATCAAAAACCACGTCGTCAAGTTCAATATTTTCGTTGCCGATAAAACCGGAAGCAACCTGACCGGATTTTGTATTGACAAACATAATATCCTTGTTTCTGTCAAGACAAATTTCACCCGTTACCGAAACATATCTACCTGTTTTATCGCCCTGTTTTGCATAATACAAAACCTCGTTATCATTATATTCCGGGTCAAATGAGCCGTTTTTGTCGTCAATTGCAAAACCGGATTTGCCTACCGTTGAAAACGCATAAGGTGTTGGCATTGTCTGATTTTTCTGCAAAAGAGTTTCATCAACAGAATAAACATTTGAGAAATATCCTTTTTCTGCCTCGGTTACATCCCGATGAAACAGCAGTGCCGCCGCCGGAAGTGCCGCAATATCATCCGGAAAATCCACCATTGCAAAAGGTGATTCCTGATAACGCGGCAGTCTCTCTACATCGCCGATATATCCTGCAAATCGGGATTTATCTTTGGTATGGTCCCAAGCATAAATTATCGGATTTGCACCTTGCAGTTTCATATATGCTGCCATCATCGGGAACTGTTCTGAAACATATTTGTTTGGTTGCAATGACAACCATTCTGATATGGTAAAAGGCTTGTTATACATACGCATACGCATGCAATCACCCACCATACCCAGGTTTTTGTTTGTAAGCATTGATTCGGGGCCGTCAAATATCATACCGGTTGACCAACCTTCACCGTTGTGCGGATGTTTCCAGTAGGTATGGAAATCCACATAATCGCAGTTTGAGTTTGAATATCCCGAAGCAAGAATGCTTCTGCCCCACATGGTTGTTCCTGTAACAGGTGCTTTTACACCAATGCTACGCATTCTTTCTGTTATTATTGATGTTGAACGGCGTTCCATATCCGCCATAAACGAAACGGTGTCAATCTGGCGTGCCTCGCTTTTAAGAGGACGCTGTTTGTATCCGTAAGCATGGATGTTGCCTTTGTTTACATCCTCGCCCGCCTCAAGCCCGGAATATTCCTCGGTTTTCCATGCTTTTAAAATATTTTCATTTGACCCGTATTTTTCTTTCATTGCGGCAGAAAACAGGCTGTCCAGTTCTTTTGCATAACGCTCGTTTGTAATACCTTCACTTCCCACAAGAGAAGTTTCGTTGTCAATATCAACAAGCACCAGAGCCGGGTCTGTGCCTATTGTATAGCTGGTATAGGGGTTATAAATTGAAAGCAGTGCTTCTGCTAAATCGGCTTTGACATCTATTAATTGGTCATTAAAGAATGATTCTTCATAAAGGGTTGCACCGTCGGGAAGATTGTCGTCCTCATATATGGCAACTTTGTTTACCTTTATATCTATCATATAATAAATTCCGCGTTCTTTCAGCTCTGCAAGAAGATTGCAAAGCATATCAACCTTACCCTCATTAAACCGCATTTTGCTTGTGTGCGAATCTACCATGGGAAGATTTGCATCAAGACCGTGAAAACGCACAAGGTTTATGCCTTTTGATGCAAGCGTATCGGCAAGAACCTCGCTGTTTGCGCCATCCTGAAACATAGAGAAAATCGCAAGATTTACTCCCCAGAACTGCACCTTTGTTCCGTCCTCAAATTCAAATCCGTCGCCGTTTGTGCGGATATAACCGTGTTTACCTGCCGGTTTATCAAGCAGATAGGACACGTCTATTGGTGTTCCGATTGATTCTGCATAATTTGGAAAATTGTATTTATACCAATCTGACGTATCTGGATTGGGGTCATCGACCTCAGGAAGATACGGTCCTGCATCAGTAGCTGTTGCTGCAACAAGCATAACATAAGAATCTGTGCCTGTTGTGCGTGCTATAATTTTTTCAATCTTTTTATCAGGATACGGATTTGCACATGCCAGTGCACGCAGAGAAACCGTCGATGAACTGTTAGAACCTTGCCATACAGTGCGGCAATAATTTGCACCAGCAACGCCCCACCAGTCAAAAATATCCTCTCCGCCTATAAGCGGTTTTACATATTCGGTTCCGTCTTCATAGCAGAAAACGTATTCGCCCGCTTTTTTGCCCGCAGATACCCATGCCGCACAGTGAAGAAAATATACACCTGCCGCTTTTTTACCTACGGTTATTTCTGCACTTACCGGATAATTTTCGTTGTTCTGCCCACGAAGAATGACTGCACTGTTACCGCCGTTTTTTCTTGGGTCTATTATATTAAAATCAATGCCAAGCAGGTTGTTTACTCCGCTTATATCAAGACAGCTCATATCATTTGCCGAGCCCTGGTCTGTCCAGCCTCCTTTGCCGTCGCCGGCAACATCGTCCGTAAAACCTTTGTTTGCAACAGAAGTCAAATCAAGCATGGTAAATTGCTGATTCAAACCCTCATATGCTTCTTTTGAAAGGATTTTAACGGTTTCATCGGCAAGTGAGATATCCGGCAGAAGCATCACCATGCAAAGGCACAGTAAAATACCTAATTTTTTCATTACCGGTCTCCTTTTTGATAAATTATCATGTTAATCTGACGAGGCTCGTACCAGCCAATTACATTAAACCAGACTTTGTCATCCGGGTGTACATTAGCAAGCGGTGCTGCTTTGTTTAAAACAGGTGTCAGTTTAACTCTGCCATCTATAACTTTAAGTTCAAAAAAGTTCATCCAGTCAGTGTTGAACGCAATGGGGTCGGTAAGCTCGCCGTTTACAACAAACTGTGCCCCGTAATCGTTTGCCCATTCCATTCTGTCTGCGGCAAAAAATCCGCTTCTTGCCGTGTTTGTGAACGTGTCAGTCTGCCACTGCGATGGTTCACCGCTGAGGTCATAAGTATAATCAATTTTTATGGGATTGTCACCTAAAAATCCTCTGTGATATCTGACCAGCATATTCTTTTTAAGTCCGTTATCTTTAACAAACTGATTTGTAACAATGAATCCTACATTTCCGCGAAGAACATCAGCAAGCACCAGTTTATGAGTTCCGTCTGCTCTCGGTGTAACCTCGGTAAGTATGCCTATCTGGTCATCAGGCACTATAAAATGCTCGGCATTGTCAGCATAAACAAGATATTTCGGTTTCGGATTGTAACGTATATCATAGTCAGTAACAACCGTTACTGCATCGTAGCCCGATTCCATACCACGACGCATGGGGTTGTTAAGATAATACACAAGCTCAGCACAGAATTCTCCGTCTTTCATATAAAGAGCACATTCTGTAGATGCCTGTAAATACATAAGGTCATTGATGATGTAGCTGTTTCGTGATATGCTTTTAACCTGTATGCGGTTGCCAAAATGCGGAATCGGCATAATTTTAGCAATCTTTCCTTCATCATTGAGTACAAAACGGAAAATTCCTTTTCCTGAGGTGTTTGCCTGCATTTCCATTGCATATTCAACACTTATGGGAGAGCTTTTCATATTTGAAACAGTATCATAAACCGCAATTTTTCCTTTATCGCCGTTCAAATGGAAAATCTTAAACTGCGGATTTCCAAAAGTATTGCCACCATCATAAGCCGCTGCCATAACAACGCCGTCAATCTCGTTTGTAACAGTTTCCACGTTTTTCATGTAACGGACAATACCGTTATCGCCCACATAAATTTTAACGGTTTTATTAAACATATTGTCAAGGTCGTATGTATCATTTGCTGTAACCGGAATATATTCGTCAGTAAAATCAGAATATACATTTATACCTTTGTTCCAGTCAAGTTCATATTCCTTGCCGCCAACCGTTACAGACTCGTTGCTGTAGCCGTCAAATTTTCCGGTAAATGAACGGTTTGATGCTACAAATATATATCTATCGCCGTATTTGCAATAGTCAAAAAGCATTTCCTGTTTAAGTTCATAAATATCCGTGGTTTTTTTGCCGTCAATATAAATTTTTATATCCTCAGCATGGTTTAAACCATCAAGAATATTCTGCTCACGTACAGCGTTTGTGTATTTAATCATTTCGCTGTCCGCACGGTAAACTATACCGCCGTCAGCAAGCTCAAAGGCCTCAATATTTATAACTTCATCTTCACACACAACAACCTTTGCAAAACTGCCAACATACTTTCCGTTTTTGTTTCTCTCGCCGTTAAAGCTGATTTCTGTTGACGAAGAAAGTTTAAAGCGTTTATCTTCATTTTTAAGATAAACTGTTTTAAAGGTCTGCGGAATATACGATGCGTTTGAATCTTTTCGGTCATTTACTTTTGAAATAAAGTCATAATAAACTTCCACTTTGCCTCTCAGGCGATAATAAATCACCTTTTCTTCCGCCACATTTACGTAAAACGTTGCGTTCATGCCAACAGCATCTTCAATTATAGATGTATTATCAATAAAATATGTTTCTGTTTCGGTATATTCTCTGCCGGTATATACTTTGATAGTGCCGGTTTTATCGTTTACCGAAGCAATACGCACACTCTTTTTAGAAACCTTTAATATTGCCTGCATAAAGGTTTCTCCCTCTTTATACTCACCATAAGATACAACCTGCAAAACAGGAGTATTCATCATGTTCTCAAAAAGAGTATTAATGTCATTTCCTGTAACATAACCGTTTTGGGCAGATATGTTTTTGCAAATTCCGAGACGCACAGCAATTTTACTGTAACCGTCCGGATAACCGCCCTCAGTTTCTGCTACCGCTCTGTAACCGAGCATACATACTGCCGTTTTAAGTATTTCATTATATGTCACGTTTTTATCGGGCAAAAACATACCGTCACTACCTGACATAAAACCCATCTGTGTTACTGCGTTTATATATCCGCTTGCGGGATTTTCTGCTGTAACGTCAACGTACTGTGTATCGCAAGGTTCAGCCTCTATTTTATATATTTCTGAAATAATCTGTGCAAAATGTGCTCTTGTAACCGCTTCGGTCTCATTTGCACTTACACATATGCAAGCAGACAAAATCACAGAAACTATCAGTAAAATTGCCACAAATTTGTTTTTAAAAATTCCGGATTTCATCTTACTCCCCCTTTACCGTTTTTGCAATAACCACAGCCGCCATCGCTCTGTTTACAGAAATTTTGGGTGACATCATGTTATCGCCTGTTCCGTTTACAATTCCGTATGACACAAGGCGTTTTACGCCGTTAATTGCCCAATCGGAAATTTCTGTTTCATCAGCAAAATCTGCCGCAGTATCCGCACTTGCAATGCTGATATTTTTCAAATCTATTATTCTGCATATTATAACGCACATTTCTTCACGGGTTATAAACTTGCCGCTGCCAAAACTGCCATCACCCATGCCGCCGATTATGCCAAGAGCTGAAGCTATGGCAACTTCATTATAAAACCAGTCTGTTTCGCTAACATCGCTGAAATTGCATGTTGCACCATCTTTTTCAAGACTAAAGGCTTTTACAACCAATTTTACAAATTCTTCACGTTTTATATTGTCAAGCGGTCTGAATGTACCGTCTTCGTATCCGTTTACTGTTCCGTTTTCGATAAGGTAACGGATGCTTTCAGCAGCCCACGGTACGCTGTCAATATCACTGATTGTGGGGTTCGGTGTAACGGAAGTTATCGGTGCAATTGCAGTGCCACCGGACACAGAAGAACCTCTGCCGCCGGCAAATCCGCCACCGCCTCCGGAGCTTCCTGAGCCGCCGCCTAAGCTACCGGAAGATTTTGCTACGGAAACTGTTTTCTTCGCATTTGCAAATCCGCAAGAAATTCCATCAGCTTTAAATGTGCCGTATGCAAAAATTTCTGCATCTCCTCCGTCAATTGCCGCAAATTCTATCTCGGCAACGTTTTCTTCCAAAACAGTTTTGCTTTCTGCCTGTGTTTCAATGATGATTTCACCGTCTGATGAGGTTTTTACTGTTGCATTTTTTATTTCATCAGCAAGTTTCACCTCCGACACACGAAGAATTTCGCTGTCATATTTTACAGTGAGTTTTATGTCTGAAAGTTCACTAATAATAAGATTTTCAAGGCAGATATCTGCTTTGAAAGTTTCTCCGTATGAAGCATTTTCTGATGTAATAACAAGGTTTTCACTTATATTTTCCACAGGTTTTGTTTCATCGCTGTTTGTGGCAAAATTAAGTGAATATCCGTTTAAAATCATGCCGTTTTGAGAAACCATATTATCTGCAAAAATTGAATATACCGCATTAGGTTTAAGTCCCTCCGGCACAACAATTTTAAGTTTGTTTTCTTTTTTATTGAATGTTTTATAAATTGCCACATCTTCTTCTCCGCAGCTAAGACTGATATCTCCTACCTCTGCCATGGGATAGCTGAATGTAAATTCCATGCTATTATTTGATGCAGAAATTACATCCTCGTTGCCAAAAGAAGTTCCATCAGTAAGCAATGCAGTTTTAACTGCCGGAGCTTTATATGTTATAAGTCTGATATCATCGGCATAAACAAGTGCATCATCGGTTTTATCTGCACTGTAACGCACAAAACCGATTTCTGTGATTTTGCCGAAATCAACATCAGAATAGTTTTTGTTTGTGTTATAAAGGTACGAACCTTTTTCAGGAAAAGCAGAAAGCGGAATTTTCACATACTGCCAGTTTCCTGTTTTGTTTATATATTCATCAAGGGATACAAGTGTTCTCAATTTGCAGGTTACACCATTGAATTTCAAATCCTGTCCCAATGAAACATAAACATCTGAAGCATCTGCTTTCGGATAAAGCATAAACGCCAGAACTCCACCCTCTGACATTGCACCTGTAAAGTCAACACCGTTTGTGTTTTCAAGGCCTGCAAAAGATACATCATATGCACCTTTTTCAAATCCTGCTTTAATGGAGGCGGTGCTGTTAAAACCAAAGGTTTTATCCTGAGACACACTTCCGCCCATGTGAGACGAATTCTGATATCCGTCCGCAGGTTTTTCGTCAAAAATCACAATACTTTGTGCTTCGTCCGGGTTATTGCGTTTTATCCACAGCGAGTCTGACGGTAATGAAACAGCACCATTTGCATTAACCGCTTTTACGCTGTATTCATAATATCTGTCTGTTTCAATATTTTCGCTTGTATATTCGGCAGTTTCGGTTTCTGCAACCTGTTTGCCGTCACACATTATAATGTATTTAACTGCATTGCCGATTTCGTCCCATGTCAGTTTCACTTTTTGTCTTTCAAAAGCATATGAAACATTTGACGGAACAGCAATTTTTGATGCAAGAACAGTAATTTCCGGTGTTTTAAGAGATTCATACCCTTCGGTTGAAATTGCTGTTACCGCATAAGTATAATTTTTGTTTTCTGTAAGATTTTCTTCATCAATATAGCTTGTTTCTGCTGTTTCGGCAATAACCTCGCCATCACGGTAAACTCTGTACATATTGAGGTTTCCGTAAGCCGGAGCTGTCCACGCAAGGCTCACTTTAAGCTCGTTTTCTACGCCCGTGGCTGTAAAATTCCCGGGCTTTCCGATATATCCCGTTGTGCTTTCAACCTCAGCTGAAAATCCTGACACACCGGGAAGTGTTTTGTTTACTGCACGTATTTTATATTTATAGGTTTCAAGAGGTTGCAGTCCCTCGTCCTTATAAGAAACAGCACTTGCCGGAACTTCGGCAATTTTCTCGCCGTCTCTGTAAATTTCGTAATAACTGCACTGATACTGGTATCCGGGCCAGCTGAGCGTTGTTGATGATGCGGCATCTTCAACGCTCACCGGGTCTTTGACCACGAGCCCCGAAACGGCGCCCATGTCATAAAATCTTAACTGTCCGAATCCCACATACTGTGAGTCTTTGCCTTCATACGATGTTCCTTGCCATGCTAATCCGGCAAAGCGGATTTTTGAAAAATCCAATTTTCTGTCGTTTCCTTTTTCTTTATAAAACGACGTTTGCTCTGCAAATACAGAAAGTGGCACGGTTATTGCGGTATAACCGTTTGTTGCCTCTACCGTTGTATAATCACTAAGCGGCAATGCAACGGCGTTGAGTCCGTCTGCACCGTCACCTAAAACAAGATAATATCCGTCAAGGCTAACCTCTCCGTCAGTAAACACATTTACCGACATACACACGTTTTCGTAATTTTCTGAAAAATCAATATAGCGTGTGCCTGTTTCAGAAGAGTTGTTTGCTCTGCCCACCCACAGAACAACCGGATTGCTCTGGTTTACTATTGCCCATTTGTGGATGGTAAAGCCCCATGCACGTGTTCTTACTGCATTTGCAAGTTTTAGTGCATCTTCAACCTTAACCTCATAGCCTGTACCTGTTTGTGCTTTATCCGGAGCACTTTCGTTACGGGCATCTGTGCTGAGGTTGTAGTATGTTTTTGTATAACCGTTTTTATCGTCAAGATACTGCCATGCATAATCAAAAAGCTGTGTTGATTTGCCCGGGGCTCTGCCTGTGGCAAAGCCCGAGTACAAATCATAAGTGCCGTGATATGCTCTTACGGCATAAATGTCGCCCTCTGTGTATGCATCGTCTGTATATGACGAAATATTTTTTGCAACCGAAGTCAGATACTCGCCATTTTTGAAAATCTGATATTCGGTAATATCTGTTGTTGTTGATTTTGTCCAACTGATTTTGTTGTCAGTTCTTTTTAAATTGATAGGTGCGCTTATGTTAAAAAACGTCATCTCTCTGATGCTGACACTGTCTGACGCAGGAACAGCTGATGCGGTCTCGCCATCCCATGCAATACCACAGTACCAGATTTGTCTGAAATCAAGCGGCTGGATTTTTCCGTCGCTGTTTTTGGAGAACGCATCCGGCTGAGGTAAAAAATCTTCAAACGGAATAACAAGTTTCTGCACTTCGCCCATTTTTTCACTGTCATAATAATCGGCAAGCTTTACGCCGTAAAAATGCTGACCGCTTGCCAAATCCCACTTATAAAGGCTCGCAAGGGTAACATAATAGTTTTCGAGTGCAGATTTGTCCTCTACACTTATTTCAAGGCGCAAAAGTCCCGTATAAACATCAGAAGAAATATCTGTAACATCCCAACTTCCGCCATAGGGTGCCATCCATGCACCCCAGGAAGCTGAAACATTTGCAAAATCGGGCGAAATTTTAAGATCTCCGTTTTCAAAAACTGCTTCGTCTGCTGTTGCCGCCCCGAAAGCAGAAACATTTCTGGCTTCAAGCCAGTTTCTGATAAGTGCCGGTGCAGCAGCAAAAGCTGTTATATTAAATAAATTAAGTGTCAGTATTATTGCGAGAAATAAAACTGTTTTTTTACATATACGCATGTTAACCTCCGTTAGTTAAGATATGAAGGTGCATAACCTTTAAGGTCATCAATCACAATATCTTTGAGTGCATTTTTGAGCACTGTATCGTTTGTTTCTTCAAGAGCCTGAGCAATCCACTGGCAAACGAGAGTTGCGCCATACCATGACATATGCTGGTTGTCGGCATTTGCTTTTACTGTTGCAAGAGGATGTGCATTAAGCTCTGCCTGCGAGAGAACACCTGTTTCTACAAGGTCATACATAAAGAAGTTCTGTTTTGTCCAGTCAAGACCTTTCTGGTTGAACACTTCAAGGCTCTTGCCGTAAATATCAAGGCAGATAACGCCTTTTGCTGCGGCAACTGATTTCATTGTCTGAACATAAGGATAATCTGTTGTATCCATTGTGCCTTCAAGTGATGCCATATTGGGGCTTGTTATGAATATAAGATTAATTCCCATTTCTTTTGCATCATCGGCATACATTCCGAGATATTCGCCGTATGTATCCATACTTGTGTTTGTAAAGTCGTTGTGCATAAGAGCAAGCATTACATAATCGCCGGGTTTTGCCATATCTTTAATCTGCTGCCATTCTGTGTCGTAGAAAGATGTTGTTCTTCTGCCGCTGAACGCTGTGTTTACAACTTTTACGTTGCTGTTAAAGCGGTCACCGATGTACATTCCCCAGCCGCCCATGGGATAATAAGCTTTGTTATAGTCCTGACCGAGAGAGTCACCTGCTACAAACAGAGTGATATTTTTTGCATAGTTTATACCTGCAACTGATTTAAGAGGACGGATTGTGCCGTTTTCAAACAGGAACAGTTTTACATAACCGTCTTCTCTTTCAATCTGCATATCAACGCTGATTTCACGGTCTGCAACTGTGACAGTTTTTTCTGAAACGCCGCATTTTACAAGTTTATTACCAACGTACTGTGCCATAATAAGCTGTGCGTCTTCACAGTCACCTTCCGGAACAACTGCATATGTTGCGGTAAGTTTACCCTTACCGAAGGTGTTTGATTTTCTGTTGTACGCTTCACCGCCCATGAGAGCATCACCGGTTACGTTGTTGCCTTTTACTTCCATTCTGATATTATCAAAATAGATTTCGCTGTCTGTTGCAATGTATGAATCATCATCTTCTGCCGGCTGATATTCAACAGCTCTTATACCAAGCTCAAGAATATTTTTTATGGGTTCTATAACGTCTGTTGTTGATTTATCTGTATCAAGAATATATTTTGCCAGCATAACATCGTTAAGATAAAGTTCCATTGTCTGCTGATTGTTGTATGCTTTATCTACTGTATTGAATTTTGCGGCAATTGTATTCCACTCGTCTGCTACAAAACCTGCGTTAATATATTCTCCGCCGGGTCCGCAGATGTTACCGTTTTTGATATAGAAAATTCTTGAAGAACCAAGATTTGAGAATGATGTTGCTTCATAAGGATAAAGCATTTTGTATCTCATGTTGTTAGAGTTGGGCATAAGAGTTTCTCCGGCTTCTGCCAGGAAAGAAATTCCAAGACGCTGTGTGCGGGGTGCTGTCATGGCGATATCTGTTGAATAATAAATTGTATCGCCAAGACCTACTTCTCCCAGTGTTGCGTAATTTGCGCCCGATGATGTGTATGTAACACCGCTTTTGATAATCTGCACTTCTGCGCCTGTTCTTGAATCAGGTGCATAGTCTGCGTTTGTCTGAACAGCAAAAACAGTATCGTCAGCAGTTTTCTTTGTACCCATAATATTACCTGCTTCGGGGCCGAAATAAGTAAGCGCATCGCCAAAGCTTACAGCTTTGAATTTGAAGTTTCCGAAATATTGAGCACCTGACGCACCTGCTGTCAAATCACCAATGCCATCAAAGGTTTCGTCTTCTAAAACTGCTTCGTTAAGTGTTTCGCTGTCGCTGATTACACGCATTTTGATGTTATCAAAATACATTTCAAGATTTTTGGTCTGGTCTTCAACCTCCCAGGGACGTGCATGGAAAGTGATGCTGCCGATGTAAGAGATGGGGTCATCGGAATTGTTCACTTTAAGAGGACCGTAACCAAACTGTACATCATCCTGAGTAACTCTCATGGTCTGTTTGCCGGCGCTGTTTTCATCACAGGTATCTATGATAAATTTAACTGTATGCCATGTTTCAAGAGGTGATGCAAGTCGCATATTGTCACATGTGTGAATTCTGTTTTTTCTGTACATGAACAGATACTGATGACCGCTTGTGTTTTTGCCGTCGCCGGTATATTCAAAATACGAATTTGTTTCAAATTTGTCGTTGGCATTTGCACCCATTGTAACATATGACCAGTTCCATGGGTCATTTGTTGCAAAGTCAAATGAAAACTCTACTTTATCGCCTTTTTTAAGTGCAATATCAGGTTTGAATGTAAGTTTCTGACCTGCCTGTGCACTGCCTGCGGAATAAGTTGACGGTTTAACTATGCTTGCATAGCAGAGGTCGTCTGCCTCTTTGTCGTAAACTCCGCCTTTTGTGCCCATATATTCAACAAGATTTGCATCCGAAATCTCATTGAACGGTGAAAATACACCAGCCATACCTGAGGGTATTTCTCCGCTAAACGGTCCGTAAGACACATCGTTGAAATCTTCATCAAGAAGATACGGTTGTGCTGGTGTAATCTGTTTTTCTGCTGCACTGACACATATTGATGTCATCAGCAGAAGTGTTGCCAAAAAGATACTTAAAAATCTTTTCATGGTTTTCTTCCTTTCTTTTTTTAAATTAATGCGCCGTTTTGTTTTAAAAGTTTTCTTATTAAACTTATATCCCCCTCTCTTACTCCACACTTGTTTTTGTTTGCCACATAAACCGCAATTCCCGCAGCCTCACCCATGCAACAGCAAATCGGCATAATTCTGACCGAGGACTGTGCTTCATGAGTGGCAGAAATACTTCTTCCTGCAACAAGCAGGTTTTCAGTATTCTGCGGTATCATACACCTGTAAGGTATTGTATAATAGTCGCCTGTCGGTATGCTCTTGATATATGTGCCGCCTCCATCGGGGCTGTGAATATCAATATCATAGTTACCGGCTGCAACGGAATCGTCAAATTTTTTGCATGTCAGCAAATCGTCTGCTGTAAGCGTGTAATCGCCTTTTATCATACGACTTTCACGCACACCTATATCCGGGCCTGAAAAAAGCAGTTCACTTTTTTCAAAACCGGCTATATTCTTTTTCATAAACTCATATATCTGCATCATCTGGTTTCTTGCATCAATTTCCGCATCGGTTATATCAAATGGGTCAAGAGGATTTTTGCGGCTGACTCTTGTTGAATTAAGATGCATAACGCCCGAAACAAGTGTTGTAAATACTAAAAGAGTGTTTCTCGGAATATCAATTTCGCCTTGTTTTTTCTTTTCGGCAAGGATGCTGTTCATAACCTCTGCACCCTCTGCCCAGAATTTTTTTATATCCACATTGCCTATATCAAAACTGAGCGTCATTGGCTGACATATGCCGTCTTCTTCTCTGCCGACAGAGTAAGGACAGCCTGCCATATGTGCAAGGTTTGCATCGCCTGTTGCATCTATAAAATACCGGCTTTCAAATTCATATGTATTACCGCCGAAAACAAAACTCACAGATTTTATTGTTCCGTTTTCAATTTTGACACCTGAAAGCGTGCTGTGATACATCAGTTTTACACCGGCGGTTTGTGCCATATTTTCAAGAATAATTTTAAGATGCTCACCATGAAAATGCTTGCCGAAATATGTTTCATCAAGCTGGTCATATGCCATAAAATATTTTTTTGTATATTTTATAAGTTCTTCTTTTATTTCAGAAAAAATCCCACAACTGAGGTCACATCTCACCCCATCTTTTTCTGTCCAGTAAGCCATAAAAGGATTAACTCCGCAAACCGTTGCCGCACCGCCCAGAAAGCCATGCTGCTCTGCAAGAAGCACTTTCATGCCGCACCTTGATGCCGCAATTGCTGCTGCCGTGCCGGAAAGTCCCCCACCGACAACTATCAAATCGTACATAAACTATCTCCTTATCTGCGTATATTCCAAGTTTCGTCTATATAGTCACTGCGTGACTCTTCGGGATGATTGCTGTAATAAAAGTCAACACCGGTTTCAATAGCTTTTGTATATTCATCAAGCATCTGCTCAGATGTTTTTTCGCCGGACCAGACCTGATATACAAACCGGGTAAATATATCCATTTCGTTGCCCATATCACGCTGAGGCTCAATTATAGCCGGAACGGAAATTTCTGCAATTTTTGCAAAATCAGACCAGCATTTCTTATCTTCAGAAAGATTAATATCTTTAACAAGCTCCCAATCAATTGGAAGTGTTGCCGATTCTTTAAACAGTGTGCGTGCAACCTCATCTGATATAAGATAACTGTAAACATCAGCAATTTTTTCATGGTCAATTTTGGTTTTGGAATATATGTACATTGACTCTCCGTATTCCATGGTCTGCATATATTTTTCGTTTTTATCAAGCACCGGATAAGGTGCTACACCCCAATCACATTTTGACGCAAACTGATTATTAAGCACTCGCACATCAAAAGAAAATCCGTATTTCATACCGATGTTTCCTGTTGAAAACTGCGCACGTGCAGAGTCGTTGTCAATTTCGTCTGAGCCGGGGAAACAACTGCCGTCTTCTTTTATACCAAGCACCGTATCCATAATCGGCACAAGTTTTTCATAATCATACTTACCGGTTGCCGGATTGTATCCCTTGTGCCCTACTGCACTTTGCATAGGACAAAGCAAATCACTGCTGAACCACGCATACCAATGCATTGGGAATATTATTCCGAACTTCTTTTCCTTAGGGTTTGTAAGTATTTTCGCATAATTCCGAAGCTCATCAAAGGTTTCCGGTGGTTTTGCTTCACCGGTTTCGTCGGTTATACCTGCCTCTTTAAACATATCCTTGTTATAAATAAGTCCTTGAGTCACCGTACCGAACGGAACACGGTAGGTCTTGCCTTTATACTGCTCACGGTTTTCTGCAAGAAGATTTTTGTTTTTTTCGATTATTATTTCGCCGCCGGGCAAATCGTTAAGTGCCAGAGCATATCCCTTTTCTGCCACTGTTTTAACGTTTCCGCTGGCAAATAAATCAGGAGCATTTCCGCTTTGGAGTGCAACAGCTGTTTTCTCGGCAATTACATCACCGCCGAAAACCACGTATTCTATTTTAATATCCTTTGTTTTGCCCCTTATACTGTTATAATCGTTTATTATATGCTCATAAACATCCTTGCTGTGTGTATCGCCTGACCATACGGTAACGGTTGAAATTCCTGTTTCATAAGAATCGTCTTTTTTGCATCCGCAAATTGAAATCACAAGGGACACAGTTGCTGCTAAGCACATTATTTTTGATAGTTTTTTCATATTTTATCACCTGTAACGATTATATCACAAAACATCCCCCTGTTCAAGATGACCGATTGTGGACTTTGCTTAAAACATATTGACAAACCACCACTTTCATTATATAATATTATCAACAAACTCACAAAAACGACAAAGAAAAAGGTTGTATTATGATTATAATTATTCCCTTTCTGATTCTTGCTCTGGTGTTCTATATTTTTCTTAATTACACCAACAAGTTCACGTACATTATATCATCATATTTTATAAGCATCACAGGAATGCTTTTTACTGCAATTGCATACATCACACGTATATCACAGTACAGATACCCCGATTTTTGGGATTATCAGCTATATTTATGGATATATAATTTCAATTTTTCCGTACAAGACATTTCGAGGCTTTACAACTTCTGTTTTGCACTTTTTATGATAACCTCCTTTGCACTTATATCTTTTTTGACACAACGAACTCCAAGGCAAACACGCACAAAAAAATATGTGCACAGCATTCTCTACTGTCTTTGTGGAATTGTACCGATTGTTTTTTATGTTATATGGACGGACCACACCACCACACTAAGTCTATATCTGCTTGAAAAAGGCAACAATCCGGTTTTATGGAAAAGCATTTCACAAATTGGAAATACTTTATGCAATCTGATTTTTATAACATATCTACTGTTACCGCCTGTCTTTATTGGAATAAAATATTTTAAGTCACAAATTTTTATAAAAAAACGGCAAATGGCAATAATGGAAATATACATGCTTCTCATTAACGGTTTTACATTTTTTGTTTTCATGTCCGGCACATTTAACTGTATATATTTCACCAATGTAAACTTTACAAAGTTGCCTACCGAAACACCGCTTAAAAACAGTCACATAACCTTATCGCTCATCATATGGGTGGTTATTGTTGTGCTACTGTATTCAGCACTGTATTTCAAGCCTTTTGGCGCAATACGTTTTTTTGCCCGCAACAACATGAAACGCATTCAAAAAATGTTCAACAAAAATTTAAGTATGGTTTTTCATGTTTACAAAAATGCTCTGCTTTCTGTAGGGCATCAGCTTAAAATGATTAAAATATATTCTGATAAAAATGACCACAGTGAGATTGAACTTCATACCGAAAACGGTATAACCATAATTGACGAATACATGAAAATAACTGCACGGATGTTATATCTTCTGCGTAATATACGGGCAAAAATGTCTGAAATAAACCTCGCAACCTGTATAGACAAAGCAATTGTGAACTTTTCTGCCGTTGAAAATGTTACGTTCAAAAAAAATTTTGGCGACATTTATATTTTAGGCGATGAAAACTATATTACCGAGGTTTTTGTTAATCTGTTTCAAAACGCCATTGAGGCAACACGCCGTGCCTGCAAAGACCCGGTTATTTCAATAAGCTCCACCTGCGAAGACGACTATTGCCTTATTGAAATTCAGGATAACGGCCCCGGGATTGAAAAAAAACTCTTAAAAGATGTGTTTGAGCTGTTTTTTTCAACAAAAAACGTAAGCACTGTGGGCGGCATGGGGCTTAACTATGTAAAAAATATTATTCAGTGCCACAGCGGCGAAATACGGGCAATCAGCGAGCTTGGCAAGTACACAACCTTTCAGATTGCTCTGCCCATAATCCGTAAAAAGGAGTATTCATACAATGATTAACGTTGCTATTTGCGATGATATGCCCCACGTTTGTGACGGGTATAAAACCTTTATTGATATTGAGGATGATATGCAATGCATTTTCACCGCAACAAGCGGTGACGAATGTATGCTTAGGCTTGAAAAAAACATGCCTGACATTCTGCTTCTTGATATACAGATGGAAACCGAAACCTCCGGCATTGAGCTTCTTGATACAATCAAGGATAAATATCCCGGTCTTAAAATAATCATGCTGACCGGTTATGAAAATGACGATTATATTTTTTCTGCACTTGTAAGAGGTGCTGACGATTATATAGTAAAAACTCTTGACACAGAAGCTCTTATAAGTGCTATACGAAAGCTGTATTCCGATTCTCCGGAGCTTCGCCCGGAAATTTTCAGGTCGTTTAAAAACAAGTCCAAGGAACTGCTTGACATAAAGAAAAACATGATGTCCTACGTTGATATGATGGTGCGGCTTTCAAACAATGAGTTTATGATTTTAAAAGATATTTATTCGGGCAAAAAATACAAAACCATTGCCGACGAGCATTTTGTAGAAGAAACTACCGTAAAAACTATTGCCTCGCGCATACTCAAAAAGCTCGAAGTTGGAAGCATGAAAGAACTGATAAAAATTCTAAAAGACCTTAATTTTTTTGATTAAACTTTTTTGATTTTTAATCATAAGCTGATTAAGATATTATTTATATAAAAACAATTACAAATTTCAAAAGACAAGTACGATTCAAAATTGTACTTGTTTGTTTTTTGTTTAATATGTTTCAGGCACGTTTAACTGTATTCTGACTTTGCTATCTCTTCGTTCCCTTAATTCTAAAATACACAAT
>JAZNOL010000058.1:0-5021 GCA_045580815.1 Clostridia bacterium
ATCTTTTGCAGAAACATGCACAATACCATTTGCGTCAATGTCAAATGTAACTTCAATCTGCGGAACACCTCTGGGTGCAGGAGCAATACCTGAAAGCTGGAAACGACCGAGAGTTTTGTTTCTGTCTGCCATTTCGCTTTCACCCTGAAGAATGTGAATGTCAACAGCCGGCTGGTTGTCTGCGGCAGTTGAGAATACCTGGCTTTTCTTTGTGGGAATTGTTGTGTTTCTTTCGATAAGCTTTGTAAATACGCCACCGAGAGTTTCAAGACCAAGTGAAAGTGGAGTAACGTCAAGAAGAACGATGTCCTGAACGTCACCGGCAAGCACACCTGCCTGAATAGCCGCACCGATAGCAACACATTCGTCGGGATTTACACCTTTGTGAGGCTCTGCACCGATGAATTTTTTAACAGCCTCCTGAACAGCGGGGATTCTTGAAGAACCGCCTACGAGGATAACTTTGTCAACCTGTGAGGGTGAAAGTCCTGCATCTGAAAGCGCTTTTCTTGTGGGTTCCATTGTTTTTTCAACAAGGTCAGCTGTAAGTTCATCAAATTTTGCTCTTGTGAGAGTAAGGTCAAGGTGTTTGGGACCTGTTGCATCAGCTGTTATAAAAGGCAGATTGATGTTTGAGGTTGTAACGCCTGAAAGCTCGATTTTAGCTTTTTCTGCCGCTTCTTTGAGTCTCTGCATTGCACTCTTGTCGCCACGCAGGTCAATGCCGGAATCTTTTTTGAATTCATCAGCAATCCAACCAATGATTTTTTCGTCAAAATCGTCACCGCCAAGACGGTTGTTACCGTTTGTTGCAAGAACTTCAAAAATACCGTCGCCAATTTCAAGAATAGATACGTCGAATGTACCGCCGCCCAGGTCATAAACCATGATTTTCTGGTCGCCGTCTTTATCCATACCGTAGGCAAGTGCCGCAGCAGTAGGCTCGTTTATAATACGAAGCACTTCAAGACCTGCAATTTTGCCGGCATCTTTTGTTGCCTGACGCTGTGAATCGCTGAAATATGCAGGAACTGTAATAACAGCCTGAGAAACTGTTTCGCCAAGATAGCTTTCTGCATCGGATTTGAGCTTCTGGAGCACCATTGCAGAAATTTCCTGAGGAGTGTAGTTTTTGTCATCAATTGCCACACGTCTGTCTGTGCCCATGTCTCTTTTGATTGAAATAACAGTTTTGTCAGGATTTGTAACGGCCTGACGTTTTGCAACCTGACCAACGAGTCTTTCGCCTGTTTTTGTAAAAGCAACAACAGACGGAGTTGTTCTTGCACCCTCTGCGTTAGCAATAACAACAGGCTCGCCGCCCTCCATAACTGCAACACATGAGTTTGTTGTACCAAGGTCAATACCTATAATTTTTCCCATAATAATCAATAGCCTTTCTGCCGACAGAATTTAATATTTTTGCATTTATTACCGGTCGGCTTCGGTAAATGCGTTATGGTTATCCGTGAAAGTAAACACCGGTTAGCTGAGATTTTCTCTCCCTCCGTCAAAACCTATAGTTTTGATGCTTCCTTAGTTGGCTTCCCCCTGGTGGGGAAGCTGTCGAGCGGATGCGAGACTGATGAGGGGATGCTACGAAAGTAGCATGAATGAGAAAACATAAATTTATTTTCCCCTCATCCGTCAACCTGCGGTTGCCACCTTCTCCACCAAGGAGAAGGCTTTGGCAAGTGCAAATTTAAAAGGTAGACAAAATATTAATCGGTATTTACAAACTCGGTTTTTTACTTTGGTTAGTTGGCAACCTTAACCATGCTGTGGCGCACAACTGTTTCTTTATAAATATATCCTGCACGAAGCTCTTCTGCAATAACGTTTTCGCCAAGTGTGTCATCATCAATGTGCATAACTGCTTCGTGAAGATTGGGATTGAACTGCTCACCCTCGGTTTTGATTTTTTCAACACCGATTTTTTCAAAAGCCTCTGTAACGCCTTTTGCTATAAGCTCCAGACCTTTTTTAACAGGCGAATCTTCTTCGTTTTCAATGCTTTTTAATGCAATATCAAGATTGTCAAGCACCGGAAGCAAATTTTTTACTGTGTCACAAACACTTTTGATTTCTATTGTTTCACGTTCTTTTATACTGCGAGTGCGGAAATTCGCATACTCTGCTGCAAGACGCAGATATTTGTCTTCGCTTGCCGCAACAGCCTCGGAAATAAGCTCATCAAGGCTTTTTTCTTCAGCGGTCGTTTCGGTTGTTTCTTCCGCAGTTTCGTTTATTTCTTCGGCAGTTTCGATTACTTCTTCTGCCTTTTCTTTTTTCTTTGACATTTTATCACTGACCTTTCTGTTTTATTCAAGAAGCCTGCCCAGCTCGTTTTTTAAATATTCCAGCATCGACACGGTTTTTGAATAATCCATGCGCCGGGGACCTACCAGGCATATACTGCCGGAAGTTTCGGGCAGACTGTAACTGCACATGATAACACTGCAATCCTTAAACTCCTCAAGAGGATTTTCGTGCCCGATAAACACACTGATTCCGTTTTCGTTTTTTTCAAGTGCAGACAGAGAATTTAAGTTTTCTTTGTTGTGCATAAATTCAAGAATCTGTTTTGCTTTATTTATATCGGAATATTCCGGCAGCTTAAGCAAATTGATGCTTCCGTCAACGGTGATGTTGCTTTTTTCTGTTTCGTGCATTGCCGAAATTATAAACGAAAAAATCTCTTCTACGGTTTCGGTGTTAATCTGTGTAAGCTGTGCAAGCTTTATATAATCAACCGTTTCAACTGCATTTACTGAAAGACCGGTCAACCCCTTGCCTAGCAAATCAGAAAGATTTGCAACAGCCTGCTGTGAAAAGGGAACAGATGAAACAATAAGCCGGTTTTTAACATTCCCATCGCTGAGTACAAGAATTGCAACCAGCTTGAAATCGTCAACATACATAAGAGAAGCTGCCGAAATTTTGCAGTTGCCGACGCTTCTTGTTGTTGCAACAGCCGCATAATCGGTAAGCTGTGACAAAACCGAAGAAATATCCGATGCAATTTTGTTAGCCTCTTTTATTTTCATATTGATGGCTTCGCGCATTTGCAGCATTTCTGCGAGCGTAAGCTTGTATTTTTCAAGCATATTGTCAACAAAAATGCGATACCCCAGGTCGGTAGGAATACGTCCCGCCGAGGTGTGAGGCTGTTCTAAATATCCCATGTCTTCAAGGTCTGCCATCTCGTTACGGATTGTCGCAGAGCTTAAATCCTGAATATATTTTTTTGAAATGCTTCTCGAACCAACCGGTTCGGCAGTGATAATATAGTCCTGAACAACAGCTTGCAAAATTTTCTTTTTACGGTCTCCAAGCTGCATAAAACCCACCACCTTGCAAATCTTAAATTTTTAATTAGCACTCGTCGCTTTTGAGTGCTAACAATACAATACCACTTTTTTTAAATTTTGTCAAGTTTAAAATCACATAAAAAACTGCCAAAAAATTAAGGAATTTTTGGCAGTTTTGAACTAATCTTTAAATAAGGCGGTTTTCCGCTGTTTTTCGCCTGTTTTTAATATTTTACAATTTCCACACCGGGATAATAGTATTTTATAATGTCTTCGCAGGAAAATCCTGCGTCAGCCATATATTTTGCTCCCCATTGGCTCATGCCCACACCGTGACCGTATCCTCTGCCGCTGAAAACAAAGTTTCCGCCGGAGGAGTTTTCTAAAGAAAGGGTTGACTGTCCCGATGCAGACAGCACACTTACTGTGCCGGAAACGGTGTTTCCACCCTCGGTACTCAGTGCGTTGAGGTTGTCGGTTGCTTTAGAAATTCCCGATTCGGATTCAATGAATACGTCAGGTGACGATGAGGGCGAAGATACGGTGTAAAGCTGGCTTTTAAACCCGAAAACACTGCGTGTTGCAGATTTTTTTATTTCAGCCTCTCCGGTTTCGCCGTACACTTTAAGAAGTGTAACCCTGCCCGATTCGGAGGTTTCGGCAATTTCAAGTTTTTTAACAGTACCTACATCATATCCGGCTTTTGTAATGTCGGCAGTAACCTCTTCGGGAGTCATTTCAACTGTCCAGACATGACCGGAAATTTCATCGGTTTTTTCATATTCGTCCCTTGCAGTCACAAGATACGGATAATTTCCACCCCATACGTTTGCGGAGGCTTCTTTCCATCCGCCATTGCTTGCTCCAAACAGTGTGTCTGCCGGTTTGCCGTCATAAACTGCCACAAGCCCCTCTGTTGCATAAACAGCGGCAGTTGTTTCGGCGGCTTCGCTGTCATATCCGCCGTAAACCTGGCAGTTTGTGGTTGTGCATACGTCAAAGCCTAAATCAGCGTGCTTGCCTCTGAAAGATTTATAAACAAGGGTGCGGCTGGCAATTGCCTGAGCTTTGAGTGTTTCCTCCGGCCATGAGGTGTAAACCTCACGGGGCAGAACACCGCAGATATAATCGTCAATATCAGCAATGCTGATGATTTTCAGCTTGCCGTTCTCATCAGAAACAACTGTTTCGCCACGGTATTTTTTATCACCGATTCGCATCACGTTGCCTTTTGATAAAATCCTCATTTCTTTGCCGGCTTCACTGCGGGCAAGCTCTGTTCCGTCAGCAGAAACGGCAACAACACAGCCTGCATCGGTTTTTAGTGTTATGTCGGTGCTGGCATCTGTTTCGCCGATAACAAGACCGTCGCCGGAAGAAATCTGCATTGTTTCAGGGGCGGTCCAGCCGTAAAACAGACCGATTGAAATTGTCTGCGGAGTTTCCTCTCCGGCAAAGGCCACTATGGAAAGTAACAACATAAGTAATATTAATATAGGAAATAATTTTTTCATTATAAAATCCTCACAAAATAATAGGTATATATTAAAATTCGACAATAATCGCCGTATTTCCTTTGTAAATTTAAGTAATTTTTATTTTGTTAATCTATTGACAAGATTCTGAAATAGTGATATAATTTATAAAGTGATAGAGGCGCGGGCTTTATAAGTATTGTGCAACACGGTTCAGCAGACCGGTTTTAAGTGC
>JAZNOL010000059.1:0-5596 GCA_045580815.1 Clostridia bacterium
TGAAAAAGGCAGTGCAATAATCACCGACTGGACACAGAAATGCAAGGTCACAAAATGCAAAGCATGGCACGAAAGTGATGTTGTTCCCGTGCAGACAGCGGCAGGGCTGACAAAAACCATGGCTCCCCGTGATGAAATCACCACCGAGGTTTATGAACTGGAAAAACCCTCATCAGACGTGCATGATTATTACCGCAACATCTGCGGTGCACTTGAGGGCACGCAGACTCAGCTTGTTACACATGAGCAGATGCTTCGTGTAATGAAAGTTATTGAAGCGGCGTTTGAATCGGCAGAAAAACATCAGGTTATACCTTTTAACGAATAAAAAGCAAATACATATTCATACAAAAACGGCATACTTTCGGCGGGTGGTCTTAGAGAGAAATCGGTTCCCGAATCATATTTTTAGTTTATACTGCATCAAAAAGCACGATAATACGTCAGTATTACTGTGCTTTTAGTCTTTGTCTAATTCTAAAAATCTGTATTCGGGAACTGCCTTGCACCATAAAAATCTTTATTTTGGATGCAGAGCAAGGAAAAAATGCGAAGAAATCCTGACGGATTTCATGCGTTTTTGACAATGCTATGCGCTAAAATAATGATTTTAAGGCGAATAATCCCTAAGACCACCCGCCGTTAGCAGTATGCCGTTTTTTAATCAAAACATTTTCATCACATAAAAAATTATGCCTACAACAATAGACGAAAGCGTGCCAAAAACCAGCACCGGGCCGGCAATTATAAACATTTTTGCCGCTGTGCCCAGCACAAAACCCTCGCTTTTATATTCAATTGCCGGCGACACAACTGCGTTGGCAAACCCTGTTATAGGCACTGCTGTGCCTGCACCGCCATGCCGTGCAATATTATCGTAAACACCAAGTCCTGTCAAAAGTGCTCCTATAAAAATCATTGTTATTGACGTCAGCGCTGAAACCTGGTCAAGCGTTAAATCTGTCATCAGATAAAGCTGATGTATCCCCTCGCCAATCAGACATATAAAACCGCCTATCACAAACGCCTTGGGCAGATTTTTATACCATTTTGTTCCCGGCGATTTTTCTTTTACAAGTTTTCCGTATTGCCATCTGTTCATTTTATCAGTCCTTTCTCTTCGTATTATTTTCCAAAACTATTGATTTTATTATGAAATTGGTATATAATAATACTATCTTTATTAAAGAACACCGAAAGGACGAACATTATGGAGCTTCTCACACGGCTGTGCGGTCTTAATGCAATTTCCGGTTTTGAATATATGGGAACGGACAGCCTTAAAAATATTTTTAATGAAATTTTTGACGAAACCTACACCGACAGCTTATGCAACGTGACGGGATATATCCGTTGCGGCAAAAAAGATGCACCGGTTATTATGCTTGAAGCACATTACGACTCCATCGGGCTTATGGTGAAATCCGTGCACGAGGGCGGATTTGTGTCTTTTGTGCCAATCGGAGGCGTTGACACGCGGCTTTTGCCCGGCTCACGTGTTGTTTTGCACGGCAAAAAGGATATTGCAGGTATCTGCGGTGCAAAACCGCCGCATTTAATGTCCCGCGAGGAAATGGATAAAGCCGTAAAATCCGAGGATGTGTATATTGACACGGGATATTCAAAGGACGAGCTTTTGAAAATTATAGAAATCGGCACGCCTATTACAATTTCGCCGTCTCACAGCAATCTGCTGGGCGACAGCTTTTGCGGAAACGCTCTTGACAACCGTGCAGGGCTGTTTTCGGTGCTTTGTGCGGCAAAAAAATTAAAACAGGAAAATTCCCTTTGCCATGACATCTGCGTGCTGGCTTCAACTTCTGAGGAAACCTTTCAGACCGGGGCAAAATGCAGTGCAAGAAAAATAAGTCCCGACCTGGCGATTGTTGTGGACGTAACCCACGGCACAACGCCGGACAGCTCAAAAAGCGAAACCTCGGCTGTGGGCGGCGGACCTGTAATCTGCATGGGACCCAATCTGTCACGCGGTCACAACAAAATTCTGTTTGACACACTTGAAAAAAACGGCATCGAATACCAGACCGAGGTTGAGGAAGGCTCAACCGGCACAAACGCCTGGGTTATACAGACAACCGGGTGCGGCGTGCCATGCGTGCTTATTTCGGTTCCGCTTAAATATATGCACACACCGGTGGAAACCGTCAGCAAAAAAGACCTTGAAACCACATCAAACGCAATTGCTTTGTTTGTGAAAAACCTTTGCGGAGGTGATATTAATGCTTGAGAAGCTGTGTAATTTAAACGGTGTTTCCGGCTGTGAAGACGAAGTGCGTGAATTTATAAAATCCCTGATTGAGCCTTGCTGTGACGAAATAAAAACCGACAAAATCGGCAATCTTTATGCATTTAAAAAAGGAAAATCAAGTGCCAAAACTCTGATGCTTTGTGCCCACATGGACGAGGTTGGGTTTATTGTAAAAAACATCACCGACGAGGGGTATCTGAAATTTGCTGCTGTGGGCGGCATTGACGACCGTATTCTTTTGGGACAGCCTGTGACGGTGTGCGAAAACGGTGTAAAAGGCGTTATCGGCATAAAAGCTATTCACCTGACAACAAAAGCCGAGCGAGGCAACGTGGTTAAAGAATCCGAAATGTATATTGACATCGGTGCAAAAAACAAGGAAGAAGCCGAAAAATATGTAAAAAGAGGCGATTATATCGCTTTTGATTCAAAATACGAGGAGTTTGGCGAAACCAAAATAAAGGCAAAAGCTCTTGATGACCGTGTTGGATGTGCGGTGCTGGCTGACCTTTTGAAAACAGGGGAGTTTTATTATGACACTTGGGTGTGCTTTACTGTTCAGGAGGAAGTTGGTCTGCGTGGTGCGGCAATTGCCGGAGAGATGATAAAACCCGATTTTGCAATTATTGTTGAGGGGACAACCTGCTCCGATGTTTACGGGGCAAAGCCCCATGAATACGTTACCGTACAAGGCGACGGTGCGGCACTTTCTGTTATTGAACGGTCATCCCGCGGAGATATAGATTTTGTAAGATTTTTCAAAAATACTGCCGACGAAAACGGTATTCCCTGCCAGTTCAAACGCACAACCGCCGGCGGCAATGGTGCCGGCAACATTCAGATTGCAGGTGCAGGAGTAAAAACTGCCGCAATTGCTGTGCCGACCAGGTATTTACATTCTCCGGTTTGTGTTATTGACAAACGGGATTTTGAAAGCATCAAAAAGATTTTGAAAATTGTTATCGGAAAGGATTTGAGCAATATATGGAGCTACTGAAAAAACTCACTCAGGCGTACGGTGTCAGCGGACTTGAAAACCGTGTGCGTGATATTATTATAAACGAAATCAAAGATTTGGGCGAGGTTACGGTTTCGCCCATGGGCAACGTGACACTTCACATAAAGGGCGACGGCAAAAAACTGCTTTTTGCGGCTCATATGGACGAAATCGGACTGATGGTGACTTACATTGAAGACAGTGGTGTTCTTCGTGTTGCCTCCGTTGGCGGCGTGGGTGCTTCGGCAGCTCTTCATCAGCGTGTTATTTTTGAAAACGGCGTGATTGGCGTTGTTTCCCGTGGTGAAAAATGCGAAGAAAAAGAAATGAAGCTTTCTTCAATGTATATTGACATCGGTGCAAAAAATAAGGAAGAAGCCGAAAAACTTGTAAAAGTGGGCGATTGCTGTGCGTTTTGCGGTGCGTTTATTCAGCGAGGGGATTACATCACCTCAAAAGCCATTGACGACCGTAGCGGTTGCTGGATGCTGATAAAAGCGGCACGGCAGATAAAAGACAGCGGATTTGACCTGTATTTTGTGTTTACCGTGCAGGAGGAGCTGGGGCTTCGTGGCGGAAAAACCGCCGCATACGGCATTGAGCCGGACTTTGCGATTGCAATTGACGTAACCGCCTGCAACGACGGTCCTGACGGATACAAAATGGCAATAAAAACCGGTGACGGAATTGCCATGAAAATAAAAGACAACTATATTATTTCTCATCCTGAAGTTAAAAAACTTATTACCGGGGCGGCAGAAAATGCAAATCTGCCTTTGCAGTATGAGGTGCTTGAATTTGGCGGAACGGATGCCGGTGCTTTGCAGAGCAGTGGCGGCGGCGTGCCGTCGGGCGTTATCAGTCTGCCTTGCCGTTATGTTCATTCCGTTAACGAAACAGTTTCAAAAACTGACCTTGAAAACGGTGTCCGGCTTATCACGGCAATTTGCAATCAGAAATAATATTTGCGGAGGAAAACATGGAGAAAGACATAAATTACGGCACGTTGCTTGATTTGTTTCTTGATTTCGGGGAAGCGATGCTGACCTGCGGCGGTGAGGTAAATCGCACCGAGGACAGCATCTCCCGTATGGGCAGAGCATACGGTGCAACAAAAACAAACGTTTTTGTAATCACCTCAAGCATTGTGCTGACAATGACGTTTCCCAAAACAGGCGAAATCACCCAGACACGGCGTATTTTGTCGGTTACGGGAACTGATTTTCAAAAGCTTGAAAAGCTCAACACTTTAAGCCGCAGGGTATCGGAAAATCCGGTATCTGCGGAAATACTAAAAACAGAGCTTAAAGAAATTTCAAAACCGAAAATTTCTGCTTTAAAGCAGTATCTTGGCAGTATGCTCGCCGCCGGTGGATTTGCGGTCTTTTTCGGTGGAAACCTATGGGATGCGGCTGTATCTGCACTGCTCGGTGCGTTTATCTGCCTTTTGCAGATAAAGGGCAGCCGGCTGTTTCCCAACAAGGTGTTTTATTACTTTTTCAGTTCGCTCGCAACAGGACTGCTCATATGCTTTTCTGCTATGATGTTTCCTGTTTTGAATATTGATAAAATTATGATTGGCGATATTATGCTTCTTATTCCCGGTGTTGCCACAACAACAGCCGCAAGGGATATGCTTATCGGCGACACGATTTCGGGTATGCAAAGACTCACCGAAAGCATCATATGGGCGGTGGCACTTGCCGGTGGGTTCATGGTGTCAATCACTCTGACAGGAGGCATAGGATGAGTACATATATTTTGCAGATTATAGCGGCATTTGTAGGCTCCTTTGGGTTTGCCATGCTGTTTAACGTGCGCAAAAGTCTGATTCTGCCGGCTTCGGCAGGAGGCATTTTGTGCTGGGTGGTTTATCTTTTGTGTGAGCATTCTGGCTTTGGGGTTTTTGTTTCAAGTTTGCTGACAGCAATGGTGGTTTCGCTTTATGCGCAGATTTTTGCACGCATCAGAAAAACACCGTCCACCATATTTTTTGTTTCATCAATAATACCGCTTATTCCGGGAAGCTCGTTGTTTTACACAATGTATAACGCAGTTTCCGGTGAGGCTGAGCTTTTTGCCGCTCACGGCATCAACACATTGCTTTGTGCCTGCGGAATAGCCGCAGGAACGGCGTTTGTTTACGCAGTTTTTATTATTTTTACAAATTTTTCAAAGCGGAAAACAGGTGCAGAAAATTAAGTCGAAACATTTTGGATTGACAATGATGCCTGCAATTTAAGCAAAGACAAAGAATTTAAACGGGCGGACAGAATCGTCCGTCCCTACGGGGTTGTGATGTCACAAGCCTCTCCTGTGTAAGGGGGCGAAGC
>JAZNOL010000060.1:0-28333 GCA_045580815.1 Clostridia bacterium
CTGCTGAAGAAGCACCCGCAGAAGAAGCCGCTCCCGCAGCTGAAGAATCTGCACCCGCAGAAGAAGCCGCTCCCGCAGCTGAAGAAGCTGCACCCGCAGAGGAAGTTGCACCCGTAGCAGAAGAAGCTGCTCCGGCTGAAGAAGCTCCCGCGGCAGAATAATCAAATTTTAAAAAATTAATTTAAAAGAAATTTTAAGGAGGAAACAAAAATGGCAGATTTAAATGCAATTCTTGATTCTATAAAAGAATTAAAATTATTAGAAGTAGCTGAATTAGTAAAAATGATGGAAGAGGAGTTCGGTGTTAGTGCTGCTGCTCCCGTAGCTGTAGTTGCAGGCGCTGCTGGCGCTGCTCCGGCTGCTGAAGAAAAAACTGAGTTTGACGTTGAGCTCACAGATGCTGGTAGCGAAAAACTCAAAGTTGTTAAAGTTGTTAAAGACGTTACAGGTCTTGGTCTTAAAGAAGCAAAAGCTGCTGTTGACGAAGCACCGAAAATGCTTAAAGAAGGCGTAGGCAAAGAAGAAGCTGAAGAAATCAAAGCTAAACTTGAAGAAGTAGGCGCTAAAGTAACTCTTAAATAATTTAAGACTTTACATTTTAATCCCCGGAACGGTTTTGTACCGGGGATTATTTTGTATTTATTATATTTTCACGGTCAATCCGTAGAACAACGGAAGATATCCGTTTTTGCAATTTTTTATTTTAAGACATTTTACAACCTTAGCTTCATCAACGTCAATTTTCTTGAGATTAATAACATAATGCTCGTAATCAAAATCATAGCTGAATCTCAAAACACGTGGCGAAGAAACAGAAACAGGATTGATTCTTGAGGGTCCGTGCTGTGCGGTTGCCGTCGTAACATCAAAACCGTTTTTCATCAAATGAACATCCTGCGTTCCATCGGTATATTCAACAATATACTCAAAAGCATCTTCCCCATAAGCTCCACCAATCGGATATCCCTTGGGCATGCTTGTGTTTCCGACAGTATAAATTGCCGAAGTCTGTACATTCAGCAGAATTTCCAACTCGTCCGAAATAACGTAAGGAACATCGGTAAGCGACACGGGCAATTTCCCTATTTCTGTAATCTCACATGGCAGTTTAGGCCCGTTTTTCATTTTGCGGATAGATTTCATGGGGTTTGCAAAAGGCGCAACAGGCTGTTTTGATTCTGCAATCATTTGTTCCCACGGATTGCTGTCGTCAGGATTTGATATGTTTATGGGCAAGTAGTTTCCGCTTTCATTAACAGAATATGTGTGTTCTAACATATACTCAGGCGCAGGTTCAGGGTATTTCATTTTAGCAAATTCCCGTTTGAACACATCAAGGTCAGCTGTGGGATTTCTGTAAATATCAACAAGTCCCTCACGTAGAATACCGTCACTGCAAGCTAGCTCTCCCCTGCTGAATTCATACATATCCGCCCAGCACCAATAAACCGCACCGGCAATAACCGGTTTGTCCTCAGGATTATTCCAGCATTCTCTGATTGTGCGTATATATTCGGTGAGAAGTGCAGGATTATTGTGGCAATAATATCCGCCCCATTCGGTAAGCAACAGCGGCATTTCATAAAGTTGCTCGGCACTTTCCATCATTCTTTGAGTTGTAGAATCGTAAGGATGCATTGTATAAAAATCAAATCCACAACCCGGATAATTTTTCTTGGTATCTTCTAAAGTCATAGAGTTTGCACCCGATACCATATGATATTTGTCGTATTTACGGCAAACAGCGGCAGATGCAGTTAAAAACTCAATGGTAAGACGACATTCGTTGAAGCTTAACCAGAATGCTATACTTACATGATTTCGGTCTCTTAAAACAACACGTTTCAACACTTCAAGAGCTCCGCTGCAAATTTCGGGATTGTTCATATCTGACTGCCACAATCCCGGCTCTTCGGAAACAAGCAAGCCAAGCTCATCGGCAAGCTCAATGATTCTTTTGTTATGCGGATAATGCACAAGACGTATGTAGTTCACACCGGAATCTTTAATCATGCGCATATCTTTGACCATTTCGTCTTCTGTGAGAGTGTGACCGCTGTCACCAAACATATCGTGACGGTTTACACCGAGGATGAAAAAGGGCTCGCCGTTAAGATAAAAACGTCTACCTTTTGTTTCAAGTTTTTTAAAACCCACGCGCTGAGTAACGGTGTCACACAAAACATTGCCATCATAGGCACTGCACTCAAGTGTATATAAAATAGGGCTGTCCGGTGACCATAAATACGGATTGTCAAGAACAAATTCTGCAACATTGCTGTCTGTTTGATTTTCAGCAACAATTTTGCCGTTTTTGTCTTTTAAAACAGTTTTCATAACAAGATTTTCAGCATTACCGTTTACAGAAAACTCCGCAAAACAACGTGCTGTTGCAAAATTTTCAGAAAGCTCATCGTGCCAGATTATATCTTCAATATATGTGGTATTTGTGTGTTCAATATAAACATTGCGTATAATTCCGCTGTAATTTTCCCATCCCTCGGAGGGGCCGAACACAACGCCAATGTCGTATAGCTCAACAACAAGGGTGTTGCCGTTTTTATTTACAACATCGGTAATTTCAAAACGGTATTCTGAATAGGGATACATCTCGCCGAGGAAAGTGTCATTTAAATAAATTTTTGCCGAATATGTAATACCCTCAAAAACCAGAAATGTGCGACGGTTATCTGCGGTTTCGGTCAAATTAAAATCAAGTCGGCATTCACTTTTACCAACCGGAATATCCGAAAAAGGAACAGCTCTTTTTATATAGTCACCCTCGCCGATGCGATAGTTCCATATGCCGTTAAGAGATTGTATCGCTCTCATTATGTGCCTCCTGCATAAGTATTTTGTTGCCGCTATTATATCACAAAATTTGGTGTGTGTCAACATACTGTTTTAATGAATTATATTACCATTAATTTAACCCCCGAAACACACTTCGGGGGAAACTGTTATTTTATAAAATTTTTTAACAAATTACGGTCTTAGTCCCATACCGCCTTCAAGTGTGAGAGTTTCGCCGTTCATATATTTAAAATCCGGTGATGCGAGCTGCACGCATACTCTGCCTATTTCCAGTTCTGAATCACCGTAATGACCTGCCGGTGGCATTTTCACGTTTGCTTTAAATGCATCCGGATATGCTTTTTCAAAATTCTCAAGCTGTGCTGTCCATGCAAGCGGACAAACCACATTTGTGTTGATTCCGTCTTTTGCCCATTCGGTTGCCGCCACACGTGAAAATCCGCGAATTGCTTCTTTTGCTGCTGCATATGAGCTTTGTCCGTAGTTACCGAAAAGTCCGGCTCCCGATGCAAAGTTAATAACACTGCCCTGCGTTTCTTTTAAATACGGATAGCAGGCTTTCATATAGTAAAATGTTGCATATAATCCGGAATACATTGCCAGATTGAACTGTTCTGTTGTATGATCCTGAATAGTTACCCCTGATGCGGATGCCTGTGCGTTGTTATTCAAAACATCAATTCTGCCAAATTCTTTTATTGTTTCATTTACAACGTGACTTACAATTGCTTCGTTATCAGCACCTGCCGAAATATCAGCCGAAAATATCAGCACTTTAATTCCATAAAGCTTTTCAAGCTCTTCTTTGGCTTTTTCAAGTTTAGCCATATTTCGTCCGGTTATTACCAGGTTTGCCCCTTCTTTTGCATAAGCGGTAGCAATACCGTAACCTATAGAACCACATCTTCCGTCTGAAAGTGCTGCAAAACCGGCACCTGTAATAATCGCTGTTTTACCTGTAAAAAATCCCATTTTGTTCTCCCCTTTATTGTATCGTTTGTTTATATTTGCCTAATAAAATTGAATTTTTTAACTAAACATACCTATTATATCATAAAACCCAAAAATTATCAATAGCTACAGTAAAATAATTTTATTTTTAATGAATTTTATAATTTTCATCGCCAATAATAATATAAATAGATGTTTTTGAATATAAATAAACAAAGGAGTGAAGAAATGAAAAAATCTGTAAAAACATATTTAATTTCAATTGCTGCAACGCTTGCGGTTGGTGGACTTTCGGCTCTGCTGACACAAAACTCGATGGAAACATTTAAAAACTTAAACAAACCACCGCTTTCGCCTCCGGGATTTTTATTCCCGATTGTCTGGGGCATTTTATACACGCTTATGGGGATTTCTCTATCACGTGTGCTTTTATCACCGGCATCTTCAGATGTTAAAAAGAATTCACTTCAGCTTTATATCTGGCAACTTGTTTTTAACTTTTTCTGGAGTATAATTTTCTTTAATTTTGAAGCATACCTGTTTTCGTTTATATGGCTCATTGTGCTTCTTGCTCTGATAATAGCCATGACGCTGTCATTTTATAAAGCTGATAAAATTGCTGCATATCTGCAAATTCCGTATATTTTGTGGGTGAGCTTTGCAGCATATCTCAATTTAGGCATTTATTTCTTAAACAGATAGGAATATAACCATCTCTTTGTGCCATAATAAAAAAGCAGTCGCTATTGTTTCGGCTGCAATCATTTGTTACGGACGAAAGGATAACAATTATGGCATCAAAACCTTTAAAAAACCGTGATTTAAACGATTTTGGCATTGAATCGGACATCGACATTGACGACGGATATTTAAAACCTGCATCAACCACAGACTGCACCGGACTTATTGCCTCTATGCCCGAAACACAGGCAGAAAAAGAGGCATTTAACGAAATTTACAAATACGATCCCTCAACGTACACCAAAAAGATAAGGAAAAACGACCCTATTGAAATGTAAAATAATTTTGGTTATACAATCCTGATAACCAGCAAAAGGACGTGTCTCAACAAGTGATTTTTTTCACAAATTGAGACAACGCCCTTTTGTTTGTATCAATTAACTTTTGCTATAATCAAAAGCCACAAATACACCTATTAATATTTGTCGTTGTATCTTGTGTTTTCATAGCCTTGCTTTTGTAACTTGGCTACCATCTTATCAAGTTTGCCTTTCCACAGTTTCTTAAACCAATTTGTATTACCAAACCATTTAACAATTGTGGGACTGATTGCATAATATGTTTTAATAAACGCTCTGCCATGCCAAGTGGCATCAAGCTTATAGTCACGGTATCTGCGGAGTGTCCAAACCTGTGGGCAATCGTAAGAGCCATAGACACAGGTTGCTACGTAGCAACCACTACTATTAGAAGGGTTTGCTTTGCTTATTTCCTCATATGATGGAATTTCATAAGAAGAATCTATTTTTTTTATTTCATTATGCAAACCAACTATTACTTTGATAAAACTTTGGCGATTGACATTCAAATTCTTCATAGCATATTCAGCCATTATAATTGAAATTTTGTAATATCCTATACTCTTTTCGTCACCTTGATATTTCATTGCAATATTAACCACAGTATCACAATATGATGCACAGACAGTTGTAAATAACGCGACAGTTTCAGCTTTATCATTCCAAGTTTCAACACCATAACCATTTTTCTTAATATTGTAAACATAGGAACTACCAAAAAGGCCTATCAGGTCTGATGCTATTTGGCGTACAATTGCTATCTGTTCATCATAATCTTTTTTGATATCGTAATTATCATCTATGATAGATACGCATTTATTTAAAACATTAAATACTGCCTTTCTTTTGTATAAATCACCTTCTATAAGGGATTGTTTTGCTTTTCCATATGAACTATAAAATATTGCTTCTATATTAGTTGGGTCATTTTGCTCAACTAAATTATAATATTTTTCTGTTTCTTCCCAATCCTCTTTTTCTTTTGCTCTGCGTGCATTGGCAAGATATTTTTCAACAAAAGCAGAATTATCTACCTTTACTGTACCTTGTACATCAACCGTACCCTCTACCATCATTCTTTTCGCATCTTCAACAGAATACTTTGTTCCGCAATTTTGGCAAACATAAACCCCATCAACTTTCAATAGGTCGTTGCTATTGCACATTTCGCAAACCAGTGCTTTCATAAAATCTTTCTCCTTTTTTATAAAAAATTAGATACCCAAACATAATTATACTCCTTTTTTGCAAAATTGTCAACTATTAGACAAAAAAATATAAACTTTTAGTTGAATTTTCAACCATAAGAAATTAATAAAAGGGTACAATATTAGAAAGTGAGGTGTTTATAAATGGTTGATATGTCCAAAAAATTAAGAGAATTAAGAGTTGAAATGGGACTTACCCAAGGTCAGGTTTCCAAAAGAATCGGTGTAACTTCTTCAATAATTTCTGCCTATGAAAACGGTATACGTCAGCCTTCTTTTGATATTCTTATAAAATTAGCCTACTTATACGGAGTATCCAGCGATTATTTATTGGGCATCAGCGACAGAAAAGCAGTCGAGCCAAAAAATCTTGTGAGTCTCGAAGGTTTGTCACCATCTAAAATATCTATTGTTAAACAGCTGATTTCAGAATTGAGAGACTGATAAAATAACTTTTTTAATAAATACCCCATGTATAAAAAAGATACAATATTTTAAAGCGGTGATATTATGAAACAACGTACAGATGCAAACGGCAAAAATCTTATCGGCGAAAGGTTGAAAGCCTTGCGTAGTACAAAAAAGCTTTCTCAGCGTGATTTAGCGAGAGAATTACAGCTTATCGGCATTGACATGGACAAAAATGTGATAACGAGAATTGAAACAAACAAAAGATATGTTACCGATTTCGAGTTACAGGCACTTAAAGAAATTTTCGGTGTCAGCTATAATTATTTAATTGACGGTAAAGAATAAAAAAATCCGAAACTGTTGTTTCGGATTTTTTATATAAACAGTATAAATTATCAAGACATATTTCAGGCGGGAAACATACCTTCGATAAGCTCCACCGTCATTATTTTTTTATCTATATCAATTTCTTTAACAAATTCCTTAACCGCCGGGATAAGAGAGGTTTTTCCGTCTTTGGCGGTTATCTCATAAACGTCGTTTGCACCGGTAAAATACACATTTGTCAGCTTGCCCAGTTCGCCCTCATTTATATCTGTAACATCAACGCCTATAAGGTCTTTAAGATAATAGTTATCTTTTTCAAGCTTTGGCATATTTTCTTCTTTGACAAAAAGCTCATTTCCTACAAGGTCGGTTGCTTTTTCAACCGTATCAACCGTATCAAGAAGCAACGCCACACAGTTTTTTATATGCTTGACCGATTTGATTTTATAATCATTGCCTAAAATTTTTATCGATTTTAATTTTTCAAACATATTTTCAACGTTTGTGTGGGGCAGAACCTTGATTTCACCGTGAAGTCCACGGACGTTTACTATTTTTCCAACGGAAATTTCTGACATTTTTACCTCTCCTTTTCACATAGCAAAACACCGCCGAATTTATCGGCGGCGGCATATAGCGTTTTGCAAGCAAACGTTATATAATTTCAACGTTTACACGCATATTTTCCTTGTTGGCTGCTGCTTTCACAACAGTGCGGATAGCTTTTGCTATTCTGCCCTGTTTGCCGATTACTTTCCCCATATCATCGGGAGCAACTCGGAGCTCAAGCATGAGCGACTGCTCGCCCTGTGTTTCTGTAACAGAAACGCTTTCAGGGTCGTCAACAAGCGATTTTGCTATGTTTTCCAATAAGTCTTTCATAATGCCTCCGGGCTTTGCAGCCTATTATTTTTCAATACCGTTTTTCTTGAGCAGAGCTTTAACAGTATCTGTGGGCTGTGCGCCGCAACCAATCCATTTTTTAGCTTTTTCTGCGTCAATTTTTACGTTATCTTTTTCAAGCATCGGGTCAAATGTACCGATTTCATCGATGAAACGACCGTTTCTCGGATATCTTGAATCTGCAACTACAATTCTGTAAAACGGAGCTTTTTTAGCACCAAGTCTTTTAAGACGGATTTTTACTGCCATTGTGATTTCACCTCCTTAAAGTGACGTTTTTATCAAATCCGGAATTAAAATCCGGGTTTTCCAAACCTTTTCATTCTTTTCATCATGCCCTTGTTGCCCATCATCTGCTTCATCATTTTCTGCATCTGTTCAAACTGCTTTAAAAGAGCATTTACTTCCTGCACAGTTGTGCCGGAGCCGTCGGCAATACGTTTTTTTCTGCCGGCGTTAATGATTGTGGGATTACGACGTTCTTTCAATGTCATAGAAAGAATAATTGCCTCTGTACGAGAGAATTTCTTATCGTTAAAATCAACATCCTTAAGTGCCGCTTTGTTTACTCCGGGAAGCATACCCACAAGCTGTGAAAGCGGACCCATTTTTTTCATTTGTTTAAGCTGATTTAAAAAATCCTCAAAATTAAACTGGCTTGTACGCATACGCTTTTCAAGCTCTGCCGCCTGTTTTTCATCAAAGGCTTCCTGTGCTTTGTCAATAAGCGTGAGCACATCGCCCATGCCAAGAATTCTTGATGCCATACGGTCAGGATAGAAAATCTCAAGGTCAGAGAGTTTTTCACCCATACCGGCATATTTTATAGGTTTACCTGTAACGGCACGTACCCTGATTGCCGCACCGCCTCTGGTATCACCGTCAAGCTTTGTCAGCACAACACCTGTTATATCAAGTTGCTGATTAAAGCTTTCTGCCACATTAACCGCATCCTGACCTGTCATTGCATCAACAACAAGCAGAATTTCTTTCGCTTGGGCAACACGTTTGATGTTTGCCAGTTCTTCCATAAGTTCTTCATTTATATGAAGACGACCGGCTGTATCTATAATAACCAGGTCGTTGCCGTGGTCTTTTGCGTGTTTTAAAGCATTTTCGGTTATTTCTACAACATCGTTACAATTTTCAATTGTGAAAACCGGCACATCAAGCTGTGCACCCACAACCTGAAGCTGTTTAATCGCCGCCGGACGGTAAACGTCACAAGCAACAAGAAGTGGCCGTTTTGAACGTGTTTTGCGAAGCTGTGCTGCTATTTTTGCCGACGTTGTAGTTTTACCTGCACCCTGCAGACCAACCATCATTATAACCGAAGGGCTTTTTGACGAAAACTCAATTTTGGATTCCGTCTCACCCATGAGAATAACAAGTTCTTCACGGACAATTTTGATAATCTGCTGTGCCGGAGTAAGACTTTCTAAAATTTGACTTCCTACTGCACGCTCAGAAACCTTTGCCACAAAATCTTTAACAACCTTGTAGTTTACATCGGCTTCCAAAAGTGCAAGACGGATTTCACGCATGGCTGTTTTAACGTCAAGTTCGGTAACTTTACCTTTATCTTTAATTTTTTTGAATGTATCCTGGAGTTTATCCATTAAGTTATCAAAAGCCATGACATTCTCCTAAAACTCAATTGAATCTATTTTTTTTATTATTTTACTGATTTTTTCTTTATCTGATTCGCTTACGTTTATGTCAAGCAGGTCGTCTTTAATTTTTTCAACCGCTGTTTTAATTTCTTCAAAACGTTTCATGAGCCCGAGACTTTCATCAAAATCTACAAGCAGTTTCTGTGATTTCTGAATTGCATCACGCACACCCTGACGCGATATGCCGATTTCGTCGGAAATTTCTCCCAGCGACAAATCCTCGTTATAATAAAAGTTCATTATGTCGTACTGGCGCTGTGACAACAGACCTCCGTAAAAGTCCAAAAGCAGCCCGAATTTCAAGTCTTTATCCAATATCATCACCTGTAAAGCAAATCACTTTACACATTATACTATACTTTTTTTTGTTTGTCAAGTGTTTTTTTGAAAAAACTGTTGCTTTTTTTTCATATTTGTGCTATAATACATATAACCGATATTTTTCGGGCAATTTTTTATAAATTTTAACGGAGGACAAACCAATGATAAAAAGAATTTTTGCTGCAATAATCGGCGCTGCGTTGATGTTGCAGGCTCTGCCGGCACTTGCTGCACGCACATTTACTGACCTTGATGAAAAACACTGGGCTTACAGTGTTGTAAACACACTTGTTGACGAGGGTACAATCAACGGTTATGAAGACGGTTCATTCAAACCTACAAACACCGTTACACGTGCCGAGTTTGTTAAAATGATTGGCATCGCAAGCGAAACAAAAGTTGAATTTTCAGACGTTACTCCCGAACACTGGGCATATGATTACATATCATATACCGAAATGGAAGCATCCTATGACGATGTTTTTGAACCGGGACGTGCCATCACAAGAAGAGAAACCCTCCCCGTTCTCTGGATAAGAGCAGGAAAACCTGCGGTTTCTGATATCCCTGCAAACATCACAGCACAGGCAAACAGCAAAAACGAAGATGCTGTAAAATGGGGCTATGCTTACGGTGTTATGGTTGGTGACGACGGTGTGAATCTTCGTCTTGACGATACACTCACACGTGCAGAAGCCGCTGCACTTATTATAAAAGCAAGAAACAGCAAAGAACAGGTTAATTTCGGTCAGTCTGAAAAAACAGACATGGACATTTACGAATATGTTTATAACAGCATGGCAATGTTTGACACACCTTACGAGGCAAACGGCACAATCACAAACGGTGAAATGGCACGTGCTTCGGTACGTCTCGCATCAGACGAGCACACCCCCACCTACGGCTCATATTACGTTGCCGAAACAAACTTCAAACACAAATACGCCAACGACCTTTCAGCCGTTGCTCCCATTTGCCCCATTGGCAAAGAAAATGTAACTGCCGAATTTATTGACAAAGAAGCTACAATAGAAGATGTTGAGCATATGCTCCATTCTGCTTTTTCAATTCGCCAGCGCAAATCGTTCCTTGAAGAGTTTGACGGCGCATCTGACAAATCTGCAAAAGCAACAAAAAAACAGATCGCCCAGATGCTTATACAGTTTGGCAGATCATGCGGTATGCTTACATCTGTAACAACAGAGCAGGATGAATATCTTGATTATATCACAAACATTGAGATTGCAAACACCGATATGAACACATATCCGAAAAACTATATGGATTATTCCGGTATAATCGCAAACGTTCCTAATGCTGTTTACGAAACAGCACGTATCGGCAACAACAAACCTGTTGATTCGTTCACTTTTGCAGTTGACTTCTCCGCACTTTTTGCAAACAAATGCAAACAGATGGAAGAAATTGCAAAATCTCAGTACGGTGCAGATGTAGATATTCTGTTCTATCCCTCACTTGCATATGACACAGGTTCAGGCTATGCAATACGCATCAAATGCACTGTAAACTCTGTATCAAAAGCTGTTTCTGCAACAGATTTGTTCAAAACTGTTCTTGCAGGAAACAGCGGCTCGCTTAAAGCAGGCGATGTGTTCTTTGCAGAAGTTGACTTTGGAACATACGCAATTTTTGAATAATAAAGGAGAATTAAAATGAAAAAAATTATATCGGCAATTTTACTTGTTGCAATGATTCTCTCTTTGGGCATCGTTTTTGCATCTGATGCTGAAACCGAAATTTTTATTGACGGCACAAAACTTGAATGTGATGTTGCTCCGATTATTGAAAACGGACGTACTCTCGTGCCCATGCGTGCAATTTTTGAAGCACTTGGTGCAAATGTATACTGGGACGATGAAACTAAAACAGTTACCGCAGTTGCAGGCGGCACCGTTGTTATTCTGCAAATCGGCAACGAACTGGCTTTTGTAAACAGCGACAGCCACACTCTTGATGTTCCGGCACAGATTGTAAACGACCGCACACTTGTTCCGGCAAGATTTGCAAGCGAAGCACTTGGCGCAGCAGTAGAATGGGACGAAACAAACCGCTGTGTTAACGTAACAACAGCAAACTGACCGGTCATAACACAAAAAAATAAAAAGCCGGCTTATCAGCCGGCTTTACTTTATACGAAAGGTAAATTTTATGAGAAAAATATTTTCACTTCTGATTGTTTTATGCTTACTATCTGCAACTGCTTTTGCATCAGACACGTTACTTTTCGGAGAAAACATCTCCGAGTTTAAAAACTTCCCTGCAAACGGAAGCAGCGTCAGCATTGCCTGCACAGACAACGGTGTATATACAACCGGTGGTATCGGTGCAGTAAAAATGCTTGGTTTCAAACCCGACGGCACAGCTGTTTCTGCTTTTGAACCCATGAACGGGGTTTCCAGCGCATTCAAAGTTGTTTCAGGCACAAACCATGTGCTTGCCGTAACAACCTCCGGCAAGCTCTACGCATGGGGTGACAACACCTACGGTCAGCTTGGCACAGGCAACACCGAAGCATCAGATGTTCCTGTTCATATTTCTTCTATTACAGGAACAATCATTGACATTGCCGCAGGTGACAACTGCTCATTTGCCATTACATATGACGGTTCTGTTTATGCATGGGGCGACAACACATACGGTCAGCTTGGTGACGGCACAACCGAAAGCAAGCTTTCTCCCACAAAAATTTCAACTCCCATGAAGGTTGCACTTATTGCCTCCGGCAACAACCACACCTTCATGCTTTCAACTATTGGAAAAACCTATGTTTGCGGCAAAAACGACTGCGGTCAGCTTGGCACAGGCAACACCGACAACGTTTTAACTCCCACACACGTTCCCACATTTGACGGTTCAATCATGTATGCCCTCGGTGACGATTTCTCCGCCGCACTTTCGTCAGGCGGCAGCGTGACCGTTTGCGGCAAAAATGATTTGGGGCAGCTTGGTCTCGGCAACACCGACAACGTTTCAACACCCACAATTCTTCGCTCTGTTTCGGGAATTTATTATATTGCCGCAGGTGACAACCACGTTGTTGCCGCAAGCAGTGCCGGCGGAATCTATTCCTGGGGTGACAACACATACGGTCAGCTTGGACGTGACGGTGATGCAACAGTTCCTGCACGCACTTCGCTTTCTTCTTCAGTAACATCTATTGATGCCGGAAAATATTCCAGTGCAATAGTTACTGTTGCAGGTGTTGTAAATCTTTGCGGAAACATCGGTTATTCCACCGATGAAGAAACACCCATCGAAGAAGTACCCACCGGTGACATTCCTGTCGAAGAAATACCTGCTGAAACAATTACCGTTCCCGCAGATCCGATCCCCGATAACAACAATGACGAAAACATCGCAATAATCGGCGGTGCAGACGGACCCACTTCGATTATTGTTGCCGAAAAACCTGATGCTGTTTCAGATATTGGTCTGCTTATTGACGGAAACTGGATTGTCACGGACGTTCCGCCCATGATTATAGATGACCGCACTCTCGTGCCTGTCCGCGGTGTTTTTGAAGCTCTCGGCATCAACGTTGAATGGAACGGTGAAACAAGAACTGTAACTGCATTATCCGCAGACGGCAACACATCTGTTTCACTTGGTATAGGCAGCAAAACCGCTGTTGTAAACGGCGTAGAAACAGAAATTGATGTTCCTGCACAGATTGTCAACGACCGCACTCTCGTACCGGTTCGTTTCATAGTTCAGTCTCTTGGTTGTAAAGTAAGCTGGAACGGCGAGCTTCGCACAGTTATCATTAATTCAAAATAAACTCATATGCCGAAAAACAGACGGCATACAATTATACTTAAAACAAAACCCGAAATATCCGCCGCAAGTGCACTTCGCACCGTGTGGCGGGTATTTTTTATATTTGCGGCACCGTAAAACAGCGCAATCGTATAAAACGTGGTTTCTGTCGAGCCCATCATGACAGATGCAATCCGACCGCTGTAGCTGTCCGGTCCGGATGTTTTAAACACATCGTTTACTATTCCTATTGCACCGCTGCCGGAAACCGGTCGAAGCAGAACAAGAGGAATCAAATCTGATGGCATTCCGATAAATTCCAATGCCGGTTTGAGTGCATTTGACAAAAGCTCAATTGCCCCGCTTGCTTTTATCATGCTGACAGCCACCATTATTCCTATAATGTTGGGCAGAATATCAACCGTTACATTCAGCCCCTCTTTTGCTCCCTGAGTAAAGCATCCGTAAACATCCTCCCTGCGGCTCATACCGTAAATCACAATAGCAAAAATGATTATCGGAACTATGTATGCGGTCATGTATCCGGTTGCCCGCCTTTTTTCATAAATTTTGCAAAAAATATTCCGATGGCAAGAGCAAGCACCGAAACTATCCACACCGGGACAATAATTTCAGATGGAGCCGCACTTTTCGCAGCACTCCGCAGGGCAATAAGAGTTGTTGGCAGAAGCTGCATGGATGCTGTGTTCATTACAATAAACAGAACAGCATCATCGCTTGCTGTTCCGCCTGCGGTTTTGCCGATTTCTCGCATAGCTTTAAGCCCGAAAGGCGTCGCCGCATTGCCCAGTCCCAGCACATTTGCCGTCAGATTAAGCAAAATGTTCTTTCCTGCTTCGGAATTTTCATCAATATTTTTAAAAAGCTTTCTGTACACAGGACGAAAAATCACAGCCAGCTTTTCCACCAGGCCGCACTGCATCGCAATGTTCATTATTCCATTCCAGAAAGCAATCATCCCAAGCATTTCAATGCTCATTTTTACTGCCTCAAGTGCCCCCTGCATCGCCGCATCCGCCACTTGAGCACCTCTGCCCGTAAAAAACGACAAAATCACAGAAAAAGCAATCATTACACACCATATTGTGCCAAACATTTTCTCACCTCATTAAAAATTTATGCTCTTTGTCCGCAAAATAGACGCTTTCACGTCATAATAGCCAAATCCCCGAAATATAATGTACAAACATCAGATTTCGGGAGTGAATAAAATGTGGCACACATTAACTGCGACAGATACTGCAAAAAAAATTTCAGCAGATATAACACATGGGCTTTCTTCAGCTGAAGCGAAAACCCGGCTTAAAACATACGGATATAACAGATTGGACGAGCCTCGTCGCATCAGTTTTTTTGTCAGGCTTATCAACCAGATGAGCGATTATATGGTGATTATTTTATTGCTTGCGGCGGCAGTTTCGTTTTTTGTTTCTTTTTTTGGCGGGCACACCGATTATGCCGACCCTATAATGATTCTTGCCATTGTGATTATAAATTCCGCAATTGGCGTTATTCAGGAAAATAAAGCAGAACAGGCAATTTCTGCACTCAAAAAGATGTCACAGCAAACATCAACTGTCCTGCGTGACGGCAAAAAAATCATAATAAATGCTGAAGAAATTGTCCCCGGTGACATTTTGTTTATCGAAAGCGGAGACATTGTGCCGGCAGATGCTCGGCTTATTAAAAGCATCACTTTAAAATGTAACGAGTCATCACTTACGGGCGAATCCGAAGACCGCGAAAAAAATGCCGTTTCTGTTCTTGACAGTGACACATCAATCGGTGACAGATGCAACATGGTGTGGCAATCCTGCGTTGTAACCTCCGGCAGAGGCACCGCTATTGTAACTGCAACCGGTATGAACACCGGTACGGGCAAAGTTGCCGGAATGCTCAAGGAAGAAATTTCTCCAAAAACGCCATTACAGCAAAAACTGGCTCAAACAGGCAAAACTCTCGGAATTGCCGCCGCACTTATCTGTGGACTCATTTTTGCAATCGGCGTAATTAAAAAAACAAATCCTCTTGAAATGTTTATGACCGCCGTAAGCCTTGCGGTTGCAATAATCCCCGAAGGACTGCCTGCCATAATCACGGTGATTCTGTCTCTCGGTGTACGTCGCATGGCAAAGCACAATGCTATAATCCGCAAAATGTCTGCTGTGGAGGCTCTCGGCAGTGCTACAGTAATATGCAGCGATAAAACCGGCACATTAACCGGTGGAAAAATGACCGTGACCGATTATTTCGGCAAAAAAGAAGAAATCCTGAAACTCTGTATGCTTTGCAGCAACAACATCGGCTCTACCGAAAACGCACTTGTGCAAGCCGCTGCCGAATCTGGAATATCCGCCACTTGCGAAACCGATATCAAAAAAATGACCGAAATTCCTTTTGATTCTTCACGAAAAATGATGACTGTCATATATAAAACCGCAAGAGGCTACATGACTGTTTCCAAAGGTGCACCGGAAATTATTTTATCAAAATGCAGTTTTTCTGCCTCTAACAGCATTGCTCTTGCTTCTGCAAAAACAATGGCACAAAAAGGTCTTCGTGTAATTGCTGTTGCCAAAAAAGATACTGCCGACTATCCTCAAAACCCTGAGAAAAACCTCGAATTTATCGGTCTTGCCGGCATGAAAGACCCTCCCAGAGAAGGCGTAAAAAAATCTGTTGAGCTTTGCAAAAACGCCGGAATAAAACCGGTTATGATTACCGGTGATTTACCTGACACCGCCAAAGCCATTGCCTGCGAAACCGGCATTTATTCAGGCGGAAGCATCATATCCGGCAACGAAATTGATTTGATGACCGACAATGAGCTTCAGTCGCTTGTCATGTCTGCCGACGTTTTTGCAAGGGTTACACCAGAACACAAAATGAAAATTGTCCGTGCGTATCAGGCAAACGGACAGACTGTCGCCATGACCGGCGACGGTGTAAACGATGCACCGGCACTTAAAACCGCCAACATCGGCTGTGCCATGGGAAAATGCGGCACAGAGGTCGCAAAACAATCTGCCGATGTCATTTTGACTGATGATAATTTTTCAACTATTGTTACTGCGGTAAAAGAGGGGCGCGGCATTTATGATAACATACGCAAAACCGTACATTTTCTTTTATCCAGCAACATTGGTGAAATGGCACTGATGCTTATTTGCATCCTTGTTTGCGGCACATCGCCGCTAAGTGCAATTCAGCTTTTGTGGATAAATCTTGTTACCGATTCCCTGCCTGCAATTGCCCTGGGCATGGAAAAACCCGAACCTGACATAATGAACCGCCGACCCACAAACAGCAAAAAAAGTTTTTTTGCGGGCGGACTTGCCGGAGAAATTGCCAGCGAAGGCATAATGATTGGTCTTTGTGCATTTATTGCTTTTTTAATCGGAAATAATGTATTTTTATCCTTTACCCTTGGCAGTACCATGGCTTTTGCGGTGATAGGTCTGTCGCAGATTGTACATTCTCTAAACATGAAAAGCGAAAAATCTGTTTTCTCATCCGCTATATTTGAAAACAAATTTATGATATTTTCGTTTTTTTTGTGCGCCCTAATACAGATTGCAGTAATTCAAATACCTAGCATTTCGGATATTTTTGGTATTGTACCTCTTGATACGGCACACTGGATTTGTGTTTTGGGGCTTTCGGCTGTTCCTCTTTTTGTATGCGAGATACAAAAATTAATAAACAGAGTTTCTATACATAAAAACCAATAAGTTTGGTGACAGTTTTTAAAAAATAAGGCTGCAGTTACGGTTAAACACCTATTTACTGCAGCCTTGCTATTATTTATAAATAAGATCTGTTGTCCATTTTGAACGGTGCCAATGGCAGTTTTCGTAGTTGCGAAGACCAAACGAAAACTTGAGATTTTCTGTGCGTTTAAGCAACTTTATCACGATTTCATTATCACCTTTTTTCAGGTCAAGAAGCTCAAAATTGTTGTAAGGTGTCCACAATCGGATTTCGTCTTTAGCCTTGATTTCTTCGCCGTTAAGCCACATTTTAAAACCGTCGTTGTTGCCGATGATTGCCCAGGTTTTGCGGTCATCGGGACTTTCTATAACTGTTTTCACATAGCAACACATCTGACCCTCCATGGGAACAGCACTGTCAAGGTCAATAAAATCCTCATAGCTGTCAATTTCACACAGCGGATTATCAAGTGAAGAAAGACTCGGAATGTACATCTTTTCAAGTTCAACCTCGTTGTTAACCATACAGACGATATCCGGCAGAACACAACCCTCTCCGTGAGGACTGGGGTAACGTTTGTCCATAGGCCAGTCAGGTTGTTCAAAAAACGGGCCGAAAACTTTCCATTTCATTGGTTCAATGCTTTTCTTTGCCGCTTCAAGACCTTCCGCTGTGGGATATTCGGGTTTTATGCGTTTTGCTGCCGGTTTTTTAAACTCAAATGGCACATCAGTGATTTCAGTTTCGTTGTTTGAAACTTTAAGTGCAACCGCAAGAGAATCCTCTGCAAGACGGCGGATGCTGTCTGACGGACGCTGAACGTCAATTCCGCAGACAAAATAGTCTTTTATAAGAGTTTTTAACTCACCAAGAGCGTCATAGCCTTTAACAATGCCGACAATTGATGCCGCACTTGCACAGGTGCAATCAGTATCAAAACCACATTTAAGCGATATGTTTATTGTGTCACGCATATCGCCTTTTCCGTAAAGAAGCGAAATCAGCACAAAGCCCAGGTTCTGTACAACGTTTGTGAAATCCGGATGTCCAAAGAAACGAAGCACGTATGTACGTACATCCTGCCAGTTTTCGCCTTTTTCATATAGCTCGAATATTTTTTCAAAGCATTTATAAAGCTTGCTGTCTTCGGGAATATATTTCATACCCTCTTTTGCAAGTTTTTCTATGTCATCTTCAAAAAAAGCAAGACTTTCAACAGCTGCCAGATACTGCTCGGCATACACAGAGTTTCCGCTGTGGTCAAGGCATGCATCAAGATAAGCATACTGCGATGCAAGCTCGGGATTGCCCATTGAAATTATTCCCCATATTTCAGAACGTATAGGGCAGCCCATTCCCTCGGCAAAAAAGCTGTTGTTGATAATTCCGCTGTATGGCGGTTTTATGCCGCGCATATAGTTTTTCATAAAATAACCGTATTCGCTGAAGGGATACCAGCATTTTTCAATCCATGCATCAGCAAGGTCGCAGGAGGTTATGCCGGGACCTTTATTTTCAAGCACGTCAAGCCAGAGAAGCTGTAAATCCAGGTCATCGTTAGGCAAATCAGGGTTAAAAATAGTCGAAAAATCGTCTATATCAAGAAGTTTTTTTATACCCTCAACAGGAGCACCTGCCGCACCGCCGAGGCATTTGCCATACCAACAGCCATGGATTTTGTCAAGTGCTTTTTTATAGCTTATTGTATTCATAGAAATTCCCCTTATCAAAAAAAGAAGCAGCCGCCAAGACGACTGCCCTTTATTTTTAATTAAGTTAGTTCTGTTCCGGAGCACCTACGGGACAAGCATCTGCACATGTTCCGCAATCGATGCAAGCATCTGCATCAATTACATAGATGCCATCTCCTTCTGAAATACAGGAAACGGGACATTCACCTTCACAAGCACCACAGCTGATGCATTTGTCAGTAATAACGTATGCCATTGAGAATACACCTCCTTACAAGTGTTATATTATCATAAATAATTACAATAACATCTGTTGCAGTAACACTACTGCACACAGACATTATATCACAAACTTTGACAATATGCAAGTGTTTTTTTAAATTTCTTTAAAATAGCTGTTTTTAATTTTTTTCAAGCTCCTTAAGCTCTGCACTTGACAGTTCTTCATCATTATTTGCCGCATGTTTTATAATTTTGATGTCATCAACGTTATATTCTTTTATAACAGGACTTTCATCAAGTTTTACACTAACGCACCGTTTAAGTGTTGCCACCGAAAATACCACACCCTGACCATCAGGGGTTTTAACAATTGCACCATGCCCCGGCAAGCCCTTGCCCATTTCTTCATAAGCGTCCTGCTCGTATTTAAGACAACACATAAGTCTACCGCAAACACCTGATATTTTTGCCGGATTAAGCGAAAGACTCTGCTCCTTTGCCATTTTTATTGACACCGGAATAAATTCGCCCAAAAATCCGTTACAGCACAGGTTTCTGCCACAAATACCAATACCGCCAAGCATTTTAGCTTCATCACGCACACCTATCTGGCGAAGCTCGATTCTGGTACGGAAAATAGCCGCCAAATCTTTAACAAGTGCGCGAAAATCCACCCTGCCGTCCGCAGTAAAATAAAAGAGAATTTTGCCCCTGTCAAATGTATATTCAACATCAATAAGCTTCATAACAAGCTTGTGTTCTTCAATCTTTTCCTGACAAAGCTTAAATGCTTCTTTTTCTTTTATTTTATTTTCTTTTTCCTGCTGTATATCCTCTTTTGTTGCTATACGTAAAACAGGCTTTAATGGCTGTGTGATTTCGCTGTCTTCAACAGTTTTGTTTTCCAGTGCAATCTCACCGAACTCAACACCGCGCGCTGTTTCTACAATAACATTCTGATTTTTTTCTACTTTCTTTCCGCACGGGTCAAAATAGTATATTTTCCCAACTTTTTTAAACCGTACACCCACAATTTCTATCAATTAAAGTACCTCCCAAAGTTCGTTTGCAAACGATGCCGATAGCACTGCATAATTCACATTGCTTTTATGCATACGTCTATATTTTGTAACAAGTTCTGCCGCCTCAAGTGCCGATTTGACAGTTGTTTTTTCTGAAGCAGATTGTATATAGGATACAAAATCCATATTCCATACAAGTTGTTGTGCTTTGCATTTTATAATAAAAATATCTCGCAAAATACCTTCTATAATATTAAACAAATCTTCTGCATGGTCTTTGTTTTTTTCAAACAAATCCATCATTACCACCGCATCTTTTGATTTGCCGTCCACAAGTGAAAAAAGTGTTTCGGCGGTTTGCTTTCGCAATTGACCAAAGTCACTGTCACTTTCAAGTTTTACCGCTTTACCGGCATTACCTTGCGCATAAAAAAACGCATAATCACTCACACCGTTTGCAATTCCGTTTTGTTTTGCAATTTCGTCTGTCTGAAAGCGATTATACGGTGCCAGATTCATCACACAACTTCGTGAGCGCACCGTTTCAATAAGTGACGATTCGCTCTTTGCCACAAATATAAAAACCATATATGCAGGCGGCTCTTCTATAATTTTTAAAAGAGCATTCTGCCCTGCTTCTGTTATATTATCGCTTAAAATAACAACTTTTTTATCCGCACGGTAAGGTTTAACCGCTGCTTGGGACACAACCTCTCTTACTTCATCAACACCAATTGTTTTTTTGTCCTCCGCAGGACGAACAATCATTATGTCCGGATGAGTATTCGCATCGGTCAAAGCACAGTCTTCGCAAATTCCGCAGGCAGATTTTTCACTGCAAACAAGTGCTTTTGCAAACGCATAAGCAAGCGTTTTTTTTCCCATGCCTTCTTCTCCGGCAAAAACATACGACTGCCCGATTTTGCCGTTTTTTATGCTCCGCGCGATAAAATCTTTTATTTTTTTCTGTCCGACAACATTATCAAGCATTAAAGCTTTTCAAACCTTTCAATATCAAGCACAAATACTGTTGCACCGCCCACTTCAATTTCCACGGGATACGGCATAACACCACCCATTGGTGCGTGGGTTGTGGTAATCTGTTTTCGTGTTGAACATTCTTCTTTTATTATATCTATTGCCCCTTCAATAAGCTCATCTTCCACACCAATAAGCAGTGTGGTATTGCCGGCACGAAGGAATCCGCCTGTTGTCGCAAGACGGGTTACGCTGTATTTATGTTCATTAAGCGACGCTATAAGGCGATTGCTGTCATCTGAATGTACAATGGCAATAATAAGTTTCATGAATTTTACCTCCGTCACACTAATATTATATATATTTATTTTAACACATATTAAGGACAAAGTCAATTGTTTTCTGAAAAATATTCTTCCGCTGCGTCACATCGGCTTTTATCCGGTCATTCTAAAGAAGCTGACTTATTTCACGTTTAAGCCGTGAGAGAATCTTTTTTTCAAGTCTTGAGATATAGGACTGAGAAATTCCCAGCATATCAGCAACCTCTTTTTGGGTACGTTCCTGTGTGCCTCCAAGCCCGAAACGCAAGGTCATAATCGTCTGTTCACGTTTTGTCAGCTTGCTGATTGCACCGTATAAAAGCTCTCGGTCGGTTTCTTCGTCAAGTCCCTTGCTTATTATATCGCTGTCTGTGCCGAGAATGTCCGACAAAAGAAGCTCGTTTCCGTCCCAATCAGTGTTAAGTGGTTCTTCAATTGAAACCTCTGTACGGATGTTGCTGATTTTACGAAGATGCATAAGTATTTCGTTTTCAATACATCTTGAAGCATATGTGGCAAGTTTTATGTTTTTGTCCGGTTTAAAAGTATTTATCGCCTTAATAAGCCCAATTGTGCCGATTGAAACCAAGTCCTCAACGTTTACATCGCTGGATTCAAACTTTTTTGCTATGTACACAACAAGCCTCAGATTGTGCTCAATAAGTGTCCGGCGTACATCCTCGGAATCTGTATAAAACCGCAGCATAAGCTCTTTTTCTTCATCCGGAGCAAGAGGTGGAGGCAGAACATCGTTGCCGCCTATGTAATGGACAAATCCACCGTTTTTTCGCAAGAAAAACAGTTTTATCCGGTGCAGGAAATCAAAAATTTTCATAATATATCAGCCTTTCTTTAATGAATTTGGATTTATAATAAATTTGTAACCGTCCGCCATCAAGCTTTTATCGGAAATTCCGATTAATCCCGTGGCGGCGGTTTCGTTTTTACTTTTATCGTAAAAGGTTATATAATCGGGGCAGAATGCAAGCATAAAGCCCTTTCCCGATACGGTGCCGTAGGGTATGATGTACCATTTCATATGACTGTAAAATTCGTAAATTGAGGCAATATCTTTTGATACGATAAATGAGCACAGCCGCACATCAAAAAGTTTTGTAATAAGCTCCTTATCCATCACCGTAACAGGCATCTGCGATGAGGGTTCAAAAAGCATATTGCCGGTATCAATAAACCCGTCGGCGGCAACGGTTTTGTCTCCGCACTTTATGCAAACACGGCGAAAACTGTCGCTTTGCAGAAACGTCCGTTTTAAAACCACAGTTATTTTTAAAACCGCAAATGCACAAAATCCTGCAAAAATCAGTACTTTAAATGTAGAAACCGGCAGGTATATCGCTCCGTCAAAAAATATACCTCCGAAAATCCGGGCAAAATCTGTCATGTAAATCAGCAGATTTATAAACCCCGAAAATGCAAAGCAAACAGCATAAAAACAGGCAAGACTTTTGTAAAACCCTTGTCTGCTCTGCGGCATAAAGGACAGATAAACAATCGGTAAAGACACCGCAAAACCGGCAATCGGATTACTTAAAATTTCCGGGCAGATAACAGCGGCAACGCTGTATAAAGCGGCAATCAGTGAAGAAATACACATCCGCAGCTTGCCTGAAAATGACCCGTAAATTTTGCAACTGCAATAAATCAGTAAAAAATCAATAATAAAATTTTCCGCAAAAAGTATATCTATGTAAACAACAGGCATAAAACCGCCCCAAAGTATTATTATGTATAATTTGATTATATCATATTAACTGCAAAAAATTTGTAAAACTGTGACAGAACAAAAAAATTGTACGGCAATATAATTAAATATTTTTATTTTATAGAAACGCAGTTTACCATAAAAAAACAAAACATACCTGCCTGATGGCTGGAAACTGTAATTAATTAAAATTTTAATATAATATTCTCTGAAGGAGCTGGCTCACTAAAAAGTGAAGTGCAGCTCATTGTTTTAATAAAATCAAGAATTATTTGAAGAAAATCAAGGTTATGGTTGAAAAATATTGAAAAACCGAATTCTGCATGATATAATTTATTTGTGTGATATATATGAAGTCTGACCGCAAAGACTTTATGTATAAAATCAAAACTGTTGTGCCGCATCGCGTGGTTTTGATTTGCGGAGAAAAAAACACAAATATTTAAAAGAAATGAGGTAACCAAATGAACAAAAAACTTTTATCCATGATTTTGTGCGTGGCGATGGTACTGTCACTTACAGTGATAAGTGTAAGTGCTTCTGAAGACACAGTTCCCACTGTTGTTTTCAGTGATGATTTCTCAAAAGACGGTGCAAAAAGCATCCGGACTGAAACAGCACTTTCCGACAAATGGATGGTCGGTCAGGGCTACGGTGAAGGAATACCGATTTTTTACAGCATCTATGACGGCTTTTTAGGTGTATCATACAGATGGAAAAAGGATGCGGCAAAGGTTTATCCCACTGGCGATACAATTACAACACTTGGCATTGAAAACGAAATAAGCTATAAAATGGCACATTTTGGCGGTTATGCGGGTGAAGAGAGAACCTCCTACAAAAACGATATGTGGGGCGGCTCATCAACTATGTATTCACGTTTTAATGTTTCGCAGGACGGAAACTCCTGGTTTGAAATAGGTAAAACGGGATGCACAGACACCGTCAAATCTTTTTATCTGCTTCCTACAAGTGACGAAAACGGAAATCCCGTTAAAGATGAAAACGGTGCAGTTGTAAATGCAACAACAAGCGACTATACAAACCGTTTTTATTTCCGTAAGGTTGTAAACGGTGAAACCACATACATCAGATGGGAAAATGACGAAAACGGCTGGTTTGCAGACAAAGCAAATTACAGCAACGGGTCTTACAGAATGTGGTCACAGTCGGCTGTTTTCTACAACGCGGCAGATGACCCGACCTACTATTTTAACACATGGTTTACTGTTAACATTAAAAACACTTCATCAGGTGTGGAATATTCCGTAACAGCGAAAAATTTAGGCAACGACAATATGTACACATGGACAGGTACATATGCCGATACATCACTTTCACGCAAAGGTGCAGGCCTTTATTTCGGCTGTAAAGGTCTTGAAACTGGCTTTGCACTTGATGATTTCAGCGTTACAGAAGAAAGAGAAGTTGCACTTGACGTTGTTTTTGAAGACGATTTTGCCGAAAATGGTGAAAAAAGCATCCGTACAGAATCGGCACTTTCCGACAAATGGATGATCGGTCAGGGCTATGGTGAAGGAATACCGATTTTTTACAGCATCTATGACGGATTTTTAGGTGCATCATACCGTTGGCATAAGGAGAACGCAAAGGTTTATCCCACAAGCAACGCAATTACATATCTGCCGGCAAGAAATGAAATAAGCTATAAAATGGCACATTTCGGCGGTTATCCGGGAGAAGAGAGAGCACAGTACAAAAACAATATGTGGGGCGGCTCGTCAACCATGTATTCGCGTTTTAATGTTTCACAGGACGGCAACTCCTGGTTTGAAATAGGTAAAACAGGATGTACCGATGCCATAAAAACATACTATCTGCTTCCCACAAGTGACGAAAACGGAAATCCCGTTAAGGATGAAAACGGTGCGGTTGTAAACGCCACAACAAGCGACTATACAAACCGTTTTTATTTCCGTAAGGTTGTAAACGGTGAAACCACATATATCAGATGGGAAAATGACGAAAACGGCTGGTTTGCCGATAAAGCAAATTACAGCAACGGACCTTACAGAATGTGGGCACAGTCGGCTGTTTTCTATAATGGTGAAACTGATCCGACTTACTTTTTTAACACATGGTTTACAGTTAACATTAAAAACACTTCATCAGGTATAAAATATTCTGTAACAGCAAAAAATTTAGGCAATGACAATATGTACACATGGACAGGTACATATGCTGATACATCACTTTCACGCAAAGGTGCAGGTCTTTATTTCGGATGTAAAGGCCTTGAAACAGGCTTCGCACTTGACGATGTAACTGTAAAGGCAGTTCTTAATGCTGAAATGATTGACTACAACTTTACTGATAATTTCAGCATTTATACAAGCAAAAACTCGGCGGCATACAGCGAAAGCACAAAAATCACCGCACCTGCGGGAAAACCTGCTGAAATAGGAAGAATCGCCTACCATAAGCTCATGCTTGAAGGCGGCAGTGCATATGTTGATATTGCAAACGACACTCTTGTTGTTGAATCTGCCGGCGGCAATGCAAAGGTTAAATACGATTTCCCCAAAGGTGTAAGCAATTTGGAATCATTTGGGTTTAAGTCTTCTGTAACAGGCGGTAAAGGCGGCGTGCGTACATTTAAAAACAAAGCGGGCACAGCTTATGTTGAATATGGCACAAATGTTTCAGACGGTAAACCGTATGTTACTGTTGTTGACGGCGATACAAAGCTTGATTTTGCACCAAGCTGGACATCCTCATCAACTGTTTACACATGGATAGCCGAAGCTGACGGCGATACAATAAAAATAACCGTAACAAATGACTTTGGCGAAATATGGGGCGAAAAAATCACATATGACGGTCTGTCAGAGATGATTGCCGGCACAAAATATCCTTTTGAGGTGTTTGCAGACAACGCAGGCGTGGCAACTGTTTCCTATATCAATTCATCACTTGCAGTAAATGATTATGAGCCTACATTCTTTGAAGATTTCAGCGGTTATACAACCGAAAATACCGTTGCATACGATGCTGATACAGCTTTAACCGGTATTAAGGTTACTCCTCAGCTTATTGCTGAAAAAGATGACAGAAAATGGATACTTTCAGGCGTGCACATAGGTGACTATGACGGTGGACATATCGGTTCTTCATATCTTGATATTGCAGGCGAAACAATGACTGTTTCTGACCTCTATCAAAAAGGAACAACAACAAAACTTGAAATAAAAGATACCAACTATGACTGGATTTCAAATATTGAATTTGATGCAAGCTATTCCACAGGTTCGCGTTTTGGTATTCAGGCACTTGTAAACAGCATGGAAGACGAATATTATCTGTTTGCAACCGGCAGAACGTCAGACTCTAAGGATGTGACAGACGCTGACGGCAACCCTATAACCGATAACATAAAATATAAAACCCCGTATTTCCAGAAATATAAATACGGCAAGGCTGTTTATACATCATCTCCCGACAGCCAGTGGAACGCAAGTGACACTCACTGGAATATTGATTTTGAAGACGGTAAAATTATCTGGACAGCCACAGCAAACGGTCTTACATGGTCTGAAAGCTATGCTGACCCCGACCTCGACCGGATCATGAAAAACACATGTTATCCTGTTTCGGCGTTTGCATTAGGCGACGGTCTTAGCAAAATGGACAATATTGCAATTTCTTACAGCGAAAGCGGAATGCTTTGCACAGACAACGGAGACGACACCGTAGCACTTGAGGTTTATCCTCATGCTTACAAACGTCTTATGAATGGCGATTATCTTTCGGTTGTTGTTGCATATTATTCCGAAAATGACAAGCTTGTTCATGCGGAAATCAAAAAAGTCACAGATATGTATAATACAGCAGAGTTTACGGTAGACAAAACAGTTGAATCAAGTGTTAGGGGTAAAGTGTTTGTTTTTGACGGAAGCATTCTTTCAAACAGACAGCTTGGCTTTAACTCGGATTTTTAAGGAGGGGTAAATTATGAAAAAGATAATATCATTTCTTTTAATCGCAGTAATGATGCTCTGTATGGGTGCGTTTGCGGCAGATTTCGGCATTTACACTCCGGCAAGCCGTGTTGCTGTAACAGGAACTCTTGATGAGGACATGGCGGGAGAAAGTCTCTCACTTCTGCTTGTAAGTTCAACCGCAGATGAAGAAAATGTTACAGGCGACGATATCGGATATGTTGACCAGGCTGTTGTTGACAGCTTCGGTAACTATTCTTTCAAATTTATGTTTGACGGTTTTGAATTTGACGAAAACGGCAACGTAACAAACTACACAATTTCACTTAAACACGGTGACGAGGATATTACAACAACCGTAAAACAGGCTGTTGCAACAAGAGACCTCACAAAAGCAAGCATATCGATAACACCCAATGCTTCACAGGTTATTGCCGATGTTTCGATTGACAATCTGTATAAACAGGAAAACCTGACATACTGTGTTGTTCTTGCAGGTTACAGTGCAAACAATGCTCTTGTTTCTGCCGTTGTTGAACCTGACGTGGTTGATATAGACAAAACAATTACTGACCTTTCATACACTATGAATGAAGATACAGTTTATGTTAAAGCATATATCTGGGAAAGCCTTACATCTCTCATTCCGCTTACAGGAGTTGAGAAATATGTAAAAGGCAACATTGACAGCTGTCTTGTGACATATCCCACATATACAACAAAAGCAGTTACTATCAACCTTGATGACGGTGATATTAACAGCGACAGAATACTTGTTGACCTGTTCAGAGAAAAAGGTGTAAATGCGGCGTTCAACCTCACTTACGGAACAGCTAAAAACTGTGCGGAATATGAAGGATTTGAAATTGCAAATCACACAACACATATTAAAATGAACAACACCGACCCCGCAGCAGGAACTGTGTATACCTATGATGAGTGTGTTGATTCTATTGACAGCACAAAAGCTGCACTTGCTTCGTATATCGGTGAAGAAAATGTAACAGGTCTGGTTTGGCCCTATTATGAGCCTTATCTCCGTGATGACTATGAACAGCTTCTTGAATATGCCCGTCAGCAAGGCTATCTGTATGCCCGCGGCGTTGGTGACACAGGCAACTTTAATATTCCTGAGGATTGGATGAAATGGAAGTGCTCGTCATACACAACAAATGCACTTGTAAGAGCACAGGCATTTGCAGCTCAGCCGGCAACCGATGAATTGCAGATGTTCTCAATATGGGGACATTCCTTCGAC
>JAZNOL010000061.1:0-4799 GCA_045580815.1 Clostridia bacterium
AAAAAGCAACTGGTACAAAGAGTTTTTTGAAGAGCTGAAAAAAATCGCCTTAAAAAAACATGTACATATAAATGTATCTGAAAACCTTGACAAGCCGGGCATACAGCCGGGCGGTGTAGTGGTTCTTGTTGGCGGCAGTGCAAGCTGGATTAACACCTTTTCGTCAAAAGCTGCCGAAACAGCAATCCGGTGCATTGTTATAGGAAGCGAGGGAACTCTGAAACAAAATTGCAGTTTTGTGGGTATTGATTATGAAACTGCCAGCCGCACGGTGCTCGAATATATGAAAAAAACCGGATGCAGAAAAATTGCATACTGTGGATACAACAGCGATGCCGGCGCAGACAGAAAAAAGCTTGCCGGATATAAGAAACTTTTCGGCACAGCCGGAGTTTTTGAAAACAGCGGTAACGCTGAAGAGTGCTGTTTTAATTTTATAAAAAACATTGACCGTTTTGACGGTGTTTTGTGTGCCAACGACCAGATTGCCGCCCTTGTGGCAATAGAAATAAAGAAAATTGCCGGGTTTGATAAGGAAAAATTCAAAATTGCCAGTTTTGGCAATACGCAGGTTTTAAAGCGGGTGTATCCCGGTGCGTTGCAGGTGTCTCTTGACATGAAATCGGCGGCACATCATGCTATGGCTGTTTATACGCATCTTTGCGAAAATGAAAATGTTTTAAAAATGTCGGTCAGCATAAAAAGCCGTATTTTCAGCGGCGAAACAGAGGTTGATTTTGCGTTTTTGCCAAAAACGAACGAAAATGCCGACAGCGAAGTGAATTTTTACGGTGACGAGGCTGTTGCACCAATTATACGGTTTGAAAATCTGCTTTCGCAAATGGATGCTTTGGACGAGAAAATTCTTAATGCGGTTTGCAATGGCATGACTTATGAGCAGATTGAAGAACAGTTTAACGTGTCTGTTACATCTGTCAAATACCGTATTAAAAAGCTTATTGCCCGTTGTGGTGTTGAAACCCGTGCCGGGCTTATTGAAATATTTAACAAATTTTCATAATAAAAATCTGAGAGGCTGTCTCTTTAAACAAATTAGATGCATTAATATTAAAAAGTAGGCATCGGTGCAACATCCGTCCCTGCATAAAAAATATTTGCATAAATTTATGTTTAAAAATATAGCCTTCTTTTTATTCTTCAAAAAACGTTTTTTCAATATTTGTATTTTTATACTCCAACGGGCTTTTGCCAAATTTGCGTTTAAACAACCGGCTGAAATATTTCACGTCCGAAAACCCTGATTTTTCGGCAACCTCGCTAACGGTATAAAGCCGGCTTTGAAGTAGCTGAGAGGCATATTCAAGCCGCAGGTTTATTATATACTGCCCCGGAGGAACAGAATAAATTTTTTTAAACTCCCGCCTGAAATACGACTGACTTACCGAAGCGGTTTTTGCAAGCTCTTCTACGCTTATTTGCTGTTTTTTGTAGTTCTGATGTATAAAATTTACGGCAGATTTCATATGCTCATTCATATGCACGGAAGAAAGTGTATCTTTTTTCATACTGCTGTTTATGATATACAGAAGATGATACAGAAGTGATGTACATTCGTGGCGGTATCCGGGCTTTTTTTCTGTCCAGGAGTGATACATTTTTCTGAAAATTTCTTCCGCCTGCTGAGATATATCTAAAGAAAGAACCTCAATTTTGTTGCTTTTATCAAAACTGTAATTGATAAAATGTACCACAATTAAGGTTTCGCCGTCGGTTTTTTGAAAATATTCGGCATTTTTCGGAATATACATAATATCGCCTTTTTTTGCATCGCTTTTTTTGCCGTCAGAAAACTCAAAATGTCCGATTCCGTTTGTGCGGATGCTGATGCTGTCGTAATTTCTTGGTATACTCCGGTTAGAATATGCATCTCTATAAAGACGAAAAACACCTGAAATCTCTAACAAAAGTTCGTTTTCAAGAAAAAACATTTTATCACCCTGTTTCATTGTTTTTTCTCATTATACCCCATATTTTCGTTTGTGTCAAGTGTCGTTTTGTCCACTTTTTGGGTTAGTTTGTACGTTTACATAAATAAACATATATGATATTATAAAATTAACACTTTAAAAGGATAATGCAACTGTGTTTTTATTATCTGAAAATAAAATAAGAAAAGTGAGGTATAAAACATGGATTCATCAATCGTAAGAATTCCGGAAAAATTCAAAGACCATTCGCTATTTAACGACCTTATCTGCGGCACAAACTTCGGTTTTATGGCACGCAGAGGGTACTATGCACGTCCCGAGGCTTTAAAACAGCCTGAAATTATGAGAAAATCCGGTATTAACTGGACAACTCTCAACATGAACATTTGCCAGACACATTTTGCCGCAGACAGAGTTTTTCTTGATTTTGAGTTTTCAACAGGTGAGCTTGAGCTTGCAGAAATGGTAAAACGCCTGCACGACAATGGCATAAAAGTTTTGTTCAAGCCCTGTCTCACTCCTCTTGACGGTGCATGGATGGGTGATGTGCGTTTTCCCGGCAGCTGCAACCAGATTCAGAGTGTTCCTGACTGCGATTATTGGGGAAAATGGTTTAAATCCTTTACTGAGGCGGCAAAATATTTTTCCGAGCTGGCACAGAAAATCGGTATTGACGCAATTATTATAGGTGCGGAATATTACGGCACAGAAGGGCAGAATGCTCACTGGGAAAATGTTATAAAAGAAGTAAGAAGCCGTTTTGACGGTCCTATTACATACGAATTTACATATGCATCAAGAAGAGATTATGACCTTGAATGGTTCAAAGGACTTGATTTCTTAAGCTACAGCTATTATCCGCCGGCGTGTGAAATTCCGGGCGGTGGCGAGCCTACCGCCGAGGATGCACGCAACAATCCCAAACAGACAATTGAGGGAATGCAGGAATTTTTATCTTCACGTAAAAATACCGTTACAAAAATAAGCGACAGATTCTGGAACATGCCTATTGTATTTACAGAATACGGTGTGCGTTCGGCTCACGGATGTTCACTTCAGCCCTATAACTTTATGTGGGATACGCCTTACGATGGTCAGGAGCAGGCAGATTATATGGAAGCGTCTTTCCGCACTTTCTGGGAGCTGCCGCAATGGATGGGATTTTTCTGGTGGAAATGGGACGAAACACAGATTCGTCCGCAGTATCACGGAGACCCGGGCGGCGACAGAGGTTTTACAATTCAGGGCAAGCCGGCTGAAGACGTCATGAGAAAATGGGTTCAGATGAAACGATAATACCTATAAAAAGCAAATCAAAAAGAGGTTGTCTTATTTAATATAAATTTATGCCACAATAATTTTTGTAGGGGTCGATTCTTACATCGACCCCTACGTTTTTATTAATGCATATAACTTGTTTAATAAAACAGCCTCTTTTTATAAATTTTATTACAATAATCATTACCATATTTCTATGGTTTTTCGGTGATGTTTAAATGTTAAATTCTTGCTACGCCGGTTTCCTTTGCGGCTTTTGCAACAGCCGCCGCAACAGTTTTTCCTATGCGCTCATCAAATGCTTTGGGAAGTATGTAATCTGCCGAAAGCTCTTCTTCCGATACAAGAGATGCTATTGCAAGTGACGATGCCATCTTCATTTCTTCATTAATATCCGAAGCACGCACGTCCAAAGCACCGCGAAAAATTCCCGGAAACGCCAGCACGTTGTTTATCTGGTTAGGAAAATCCGATCTGCCTGTACCGACAACTGCCGCTCCGGCTTTTTTTGCCAAATCGGGCATAATTTCCGGCACGGGGTTTGCCATAGGGAATACAACAGAACCCTCGTTCATTGATTTTATCATATCTTCTGACACAATGTCCGGTGCTGAAACGCCGATAAATACGTCACAGCCGCACATTGCATCTGCAAGAGAACCTGTTTGTTTTTCCCGGTTTGTAATAAGCGAAAGCTCTTTGTGTGCCGGTGAAAGTGTTTCGTCACCTTCACAGATTATACCTGCTTTGTCACACATTACAAGATTTTTAACACCAAGCCGGAGCAAGTGCAATCCAATTGCTGTGCCTGCTGAGCCTGCACCGTTTATTACAACTTTAACCTTGTCCATATCCTTTTTAACAACTTTAAGTGCGTTTATGAGTGCCGCACCGACAACTATTGCTGTACCGTGCTGATCATCATGAAACACAGGAATATCGCACATTTCTTTAAGGCGACGTTCAATTTCAAAGCATCTGGGTGCCGCAATATCTTCAAGATTTATACCGCCAAAGCTTGACGAAATATTGTAAATTGTGTTAACAAGCTCATCGGTATCCTGAGTTTTTATACAGATAGGAAACGCGTCAACATCCGCAAACTCCTTAAACAGCACGCATTTGCCCTCCATAACAGGCATTCCCGCTTCAGGACCGATGTTGCCAAGACCCAAAACAGCACTGCCGTCGGTTATGACAGCTACCAGATTGTGGCGGCGTGTGAGCTCATAGGATTTTGAAATATCTTCTTTTATTTCAAGACAAGGCTGTGCAACACCCGGAGTATATGCCAAGGACAAATCCTCGCTTGATTTTACGCTTACTGCAGATTTAACTTCAATTTTGCCTTTCCATTCGTAATGTTTTTTGAGTGATTTTGATTTAATGTCCATTTTAACGTCTCCTATGAATTTATTGTGAAATTGTTTTATAAAGTCGCACCATTGTGGCGATTGCCTGCTCACGGGTATAAAGTCCGTTAGGCAAAAACGTGTTTTCGCCAACGCCGTTCATAACACCGGCATACATACACCAATCTGCACCAATCCGTGCCCACTCGGCAATTTCCGC
>JAZNOL010000062.1:0-2231 GCA_045580815.1 Clostridia bacterium
CCCTTAACTTTTGCACTTTGCGTTTTGCACTTTGCATTCATTTCGACAAACCGTAATTTATCTCATATCCGTCTTTGAAAACAAAACCTATAATTTCCCCCTCGCTATACAGCGCTTTGAAACTTACTTCTTTATTTTCTCTTGCTTTGAATGCCATTTTGCGCACGGTGCTTTTGCGGAATTTTTTATTGTTTTCTCGGCAATATTTTTTCCACACGCCGTGCATTTCTTTTATCTGCGCTTTGTTGTACGGGTTTACGGTAATTAAATCGGTCGGGGTAACAAGAGTCGAAATTGCGTTTTCAATTTCAGTGTCCTTTTCGATCAGGTGTTTGATATAAATAAGGTGCCGTCCCCAGCCTTGGTGAAGCCCCGTATCACAATAGCCCATAGCTTTCCAGAAATCAATACCGCTTACGGGGTCGGGGCTTAACAAAACGGTATTTACACCGTCAGCTTTAAAAATATTTTCAATGTGATTGTTTAGTATTCTGCCGTAACCCTTTCTTCGGTGTTTCGGCGAAATATAAAAATCGTTCACCGCACCGTAGCTGTAAGGAATTGCAACAACATCGGTTGAAGCTGTTTCTATCAAAGCAAAGCCGATTAACTTCTTGCCCGATTGCATAACAATAAAATGTTTTGTGTCGCTGCTTGAAGCGTTTGAAACAATATGTTCAAATAAATTATAAAACATCTTTTTGCCGCAGGGTGTTTCGCCGTGATTGCGTAAAGTCTTTGTTTTGTATTTAGCAAAGGTTTTCTTTAAAATTTTATAGTTATTTATGTTTTTAGTTGTAATCTCTGAAAAACAAATTCCAAGTTTTCTGCTGAAAGTCAATTTATCCAGTTTGGTTTCGGTCAATTTAAATCCGAATTTTGAATAAAGGGTTATTGCCGGTAAATTATTTTTTGTTGTGTGAAGTTTACAGTTTTTAAACCCAAGCTTTGTGAGATACTCAACAGCAAATTCTACAGCATATTTTCCGATACCCTGACGTTTAAATATTTCAGAAACGGCAAGCATTGAGATCCAAGCGGTATCTTTGTTTTGCAGTCCGTTTAGTTTCAGCCAGGCACAAGGAGTATTGTTTTTGTAAACAATAAAACTCTCTTCGTCTGTGTCGCTTTCAGCCTGAGAAAATACGCTTTGCCATTCTTCTAAAGAAATTAAGCTTGTGTGCAAAGCAGTCATATTGTTTTTTTCGGACATTAGGCAAAAAATAAAATCAATGTTTTCTTTTTCTAAAGGTCTGATTTCGTACATTAAAAATCCTCTTTCCGTAAAAAATAAAAGACACCTCCGAAACGGAGATGCCGACAATCTACGGAAAGATAGTTATTTATCAATCGCAAACGGACAAAACGGCACTCCCGAGTCGGAAACTGAAATTCATTGTCATTTTGTCCACCTGCCTTTCATTCTTATTAATAAAAAGTATATTCTTTTGCAAATTAAAAGTCAATAGGGTGGTCTATAATAAATACAATTAGTTTGGCTGAAAAAGGAGATAAAAATATGTGTACTGCGGCTGTTTATAAAACGAAGGATTTTTATTTTGGCAGAACACTTGACAACGACTTTTCCTACGGCGAGGAAGTTGTTATTACGCCACGCAGCTTTCCGCTTTGCTTCCGCCGTGTTGAGATACCCGAAACCCGTTTTGCGCTTATCGGCACAGCCCTTGTTGCTGACGGTTATCCGCTTTATTACGATGCGGTAAACGAAAAAGGGCTTTGCATGGCAGGGCTCAACTTTGTTGGCAACGCTGTTTACGGTAAGCCTGTTGGCGGCAGGGACAATGTTGCCCAGTTTGAGCTTGTGCCGTGGATTCTTTCACAATGTAAAACCGTTGAAGAAGCAAGGGCTTTGCTTGGCAGAATAAACATCACGGATGATGCTTTCAGCGGTGAGCTTCCTCCTGCGCAGCTTCATTGGCTTATAGCCGACAGAACGCAGACGATAACCGTTGAATCAACCTCCGAGGGTTTAAAAATTTACGACAATCCCGTGGGCGTTCTCACAAACAATCCGCCCTTTGATATGCAGCTTTTTGCGCTTAATAATTATATGGGACTTTCCGCAAATTCGCCCGTAAACCGCTTTGCGGATGGATTGTATTTGAATGTTTACAGCAGGGGAATGGGCGCAATCGGTCTGCCGGGGGATTTGTCCTCGCAGTCCAGATTTGTAAGAGCGGCATTTGTTAAAATGAACTCCGTCAGCGGTG
>JAZNOL010000063.1:0-10332 GCA_045580815.1 Clostridia bacterium
GGAGCCGATATAATTGTAGGTCTGCATCCGCATATTATTCAGCCGTGCGAAGTTGAGGATGATTTTGTTACTGCATACTGCCTTGGCAATTTTATTTTCTCGCCGCCGCTGTGCGAATATGCGGAAACAAAGGTGGATAAAGCCTATAATGCGGTGCTCCATATTTATCCTGATGTAAAAGAAAAATGTATAAAAAAGGTGACGTTTTCCATGATGAAAACCTTTGAAAGCGAGCCCGGATATGCAAAGGTTTTTGATACATTTGATTTATATAACGAAACAAAAGACGAAGCCCTGAAAAAAGATATTGAATATTATGTCAACTATTTTGCAGGAAAACCGTGCTTTGATGGGGTAAAAAGAGAATACACTCTTTGAAGAAAAAAAGCTGTAGCAAAATGATTTTGCTACAGCCTCTTTGTTTATCAGTTATTTTCTGCCTTGAGCTTTTCGCTCTGGTCTGCGGCGTTGAGAGCATCAATCAGCTCTGTTATATCGCCGTTTAAAATCTGTTCCAGTTTATGAAGTGTCAGCCCGATACGGTGGTCGGTAACACGTCCCTGTGGATAGTTATATGTTCTGATGCGTTCGCTTCTGTCGCCGGTGCCTACCTGGCTTTTTCTTTCGCCGGCAAGCTCCTGCTGTTGTTTAAGCAAAGTCTGCTCATAAATTTTTGAACGCAGAAGTCGCATCGCCAAATCTTTATTCTGATGCTGTGAACGCTCTGACTGGCAGGCAACCACAATGCCCGTGGGCATATGTGTTATACGCACAGCCGACTCGGTTTTGTTGACGTGCTGACCGCCTGCACCGCTGGCACGGTAAACGTCTATACGCAAATCCTCAGTATTGATTTCCACCTCAACGTCCTCAACCTCGGGCAGAACCGCAACCGTTACCGTTGATGTATGAATACGCCCTCCGGATTCGGTTTCAGGCACCCTTTGCACCCTGTGCACGCCGCTTTCAAATTTCAGCTTGCTGTAAGCACCGCTGCCTGTAACCTGAAAAATAATTTCTTTAAATCCGCCGAGACCTGTTTCGTTGGCATCCACAAGCTCGGTTTTAAACCTGCTGGATTCGGCGTACATGGTATACATTCTGAAAAGTGCCGCCGCAAACAGTGCCGCCTCGTCACCTCCGGCACCTGCACGGATTTCCACAATAACGTTTTTATCGTCGTTGGGGTCTTTGGGCAAAAGCAGAATTTTAAGGTCAGCTTCTGCGGCTTCCTGACGTTTTTTTGCATCGTCAAGCTCGCTTTCCACAAGCTCACGGAAATCCTTGTCAAGTTTTTCCGAAAGCATCTGTTTTGACTCTTCAATATCGGTTTTTGCACGTTTGTATTCACGGTATTTCTCCACAATAGGAGTAATATCCGAAAGCTCTTTGCACAGTTTTGTCCAAAGAGCGTTGTCGGCAATAACCTCCGGGTCGCTCACCCGTTTATTAAGATCATCATATTTTCCTTCAATAAAATCAAGTTTATCAAACATCAGAGGAGCTTATCCTTTCTTACCATCTGACTTTACTGTCATTTTCGTCTTTAACAAGTTTTAAGAAATCGGCAGTTGCCATTGAACCTAAATCTACGCCGCCGCGTCTGCGAACAGAAACGCTTTTGCTCTCAACCTCGTTGTCGCCGATAACAAGCATATACGGGATTTTTGCAAGCTGTGCCTCACGGATTTTATAACCGATTTTTTCGCTTCTGAAATCAACTTCGCAACGGATGCCGGCGTTTTCAAGCTGCTGTTTAACCTCCTGCACAAAGTCATTGTGACGGTCTGCAATAGGCAACAATTTAACCTGTGTGGGTGCAAGCCATACCGGGAACGCACCTGCATATTTTTCAATAAGCAAAGCAAGTGTACGTTCATAACATCCGAGAGATGTACGGTGGATAATATAGGGCAGTTTTGACTGTCCGTCGCTGTCTGTATAATACATACCGAATTTTTCAGCAAGGAGCATATCAATCTGGATTGTAACGATTGTATCTTCTTTGCCGTAAACGTTTTTACACTGAATATCAAGTTTCGGACCGTAGAATGCAGCTTCGTCAATACCGATTTCGTATTCAACGCCAAGAGAATCAAGAATGTCTTTCATGATGCCCTGAGCCTCGTTCCACTGTTCAGTAGTGCCCTCATATTTATCGGTGTTATCAGGATCCCACTGTGAAAAACGGAAAGTACAGTCTTCAAGGAGTCCTACTGTATCAAGAACGTGCTTTGCAAGCTCGAAACAGCCTCTGAATTCTTCTTTAAGCTGGTCGGGACGAAGCACAAGATGTCCTTCAGTAATTGTGAACTGACGAACACGGATAAGACCGTGCATTTCGCCGGAATCTTCGTTTCTGAAAAGTGTTGAGTTTTCAGCATAGCGGAACGGCAGGTCACGATATGAACGTTTTCTGTTGAGATATGCCTGATACTGGAACGGGCATGTCATGGGACGAAGCGCAAAGCACTCTTTTGTTTCATCGTGAGGGTCGCCCAGAATGAACATTCCGTCAAGGTAATGGTCCCAGTGACCTGAAATTTTATAAAGCTCACGTTTTGCCATAAGCGGTGTTCTTGTGGGCAGATATCCACGTTTTTGTTCTTCATCTTCAATCCATCTCTGGAGAAGCTGAATCACACGTGCACCTTTAGGCAGAATTATGGGCAAGCCCTGACCGATACAGTCAACGGTTGTAAACAGCTCAAGCTCTCGGCCAAGTTTGTTGTGGTCACGTTTTTTTGCTTCTTCCATCATTGTGATGTATTCTTCAAGTTCAGCTGTTTTCGGGAATGCTGTGCCGTAAATACGTGTGAGCATTTTATTTTTCTCGTCACCACGCCAGTATGCACCGGCTGTGCTTGTGAGCTTATATGCCTTTACGCCGCCTGTTGACATAAGATGAGGTCCTGCGCAAAGGTCGGTGAAATCACCCTGTTTATAAAAGCTGATTACAGCATCCTCGGGCAAATCGTTGATAAGCTCAACCTTGTAATCTTCGCCTAAATCTGCCATAAATTTAATTGCTTCGTCTCTGGGAAGCTCAAAACGTTCAATCGGAATATCTTCTTTAATAATTTTTTTCATTTCCGATTCAATTTTTTCAAAATCGTCGGCAGTAATGTTTTTTACAAAATCAAAATCGTAGTAAAAACCGTTTTCAATTGCCGGGCCGATAGCAAGTTTTGTATCGGGATACAGACGTTTTATAGCCTGGGCAAGAATGTGTGAGGTTGTGTGACGGTAAGCAAGGCGTCCTTCTGCATCGTTAAAAGTAAGGATGTTAAGCTCGCAATCGGTGTCTACGGTAGTTCGCAAATCAACGGTAGTGTCGTTTATAGTGGCTGCGGTGGCAACTCTTGCGAGTCCCGCACTTATTTCTTTTGCAATTTCGTAGACGGTCATGGGAGCTTCAATAGCTTTGACGCTGCCGTCTTTTAACTTGATGTTAATCATTTTAGCATCGCCTTTCTTAATAAATTTTATAATTTCGTGCCGAAAACGACACGTTTTATGCCTGATAAATCACATCGGTAACCGATGTTTTTAAAATTTTTGCTCATGATATGGGAAACCTGCTCAAACTGGTCAAACCCGATTTCAAAGGCAAGTATTCCGCCGTCATTTAAAAAAGACGGGGCAATTTCGCAAATTCGGCGATAAAACATAAGTCCGTCGTCGCCGCCATCAAGGGCACGCATGGGTTCAAAATCCTTAACGGTTTTGTCAAGGTCGGTAATATCGCCTGTTTTTATATAGGGCGGATTTGACACAATCATGTCATAAGTGCCGGTTAACATTTCGGTTAATATATCCGAAACATAAAACCTGCATCTGTCCACCACGCCGTTTATTCCGGCGTTTTTTTCTGAAAACAAGACAGCCTTTTCGCTGATGTCAACGCCTGTGACGCTGACATTTTCAAGATTTTTTGCCGCCGCAATGCCTATGCATCCGCTGCCGCAGCAAATATCAAGCAGAGTTTTTGTTTGTGGGTGTTCCAAAACAAAGGAAACCAGAGTTTCCGTGTCGTCACGGGGAATAAGAGTATCCTCGCAAAGCTCAAACTCAAGCCCGAAAAACTCTTTTTTGCCGGTTATATACGCAAATGGACAACCGTCGGCACGCATTTTGACAAATTTCAGAAATTGTTCTTCATCCGACAGCGAAACCGAAACATTTCCGGCAATTATATCCGTAAGTGTGCATCCCATCACATATGCCAGAATAAGCCGTGCTTCACGCACAGGTTGTTCACATACGGATTTAAGCAGATTTGCACCGCTTGATATAATTTTGTTTACCATTTTGCTTCTTCTTTATTTTCGGGAATAACCTCGGAAATTGAACGGATTGCAACTTCAATCTGGCTGTCATCAGGCTCTTTTGTTGTAAGATGCTGCATCCACACACCGGGTTTGTTTAAAATACGCAGAAATCCGTTGTCGTGACGACCTGCAAATTTGATATATTCGTAGGTTACGCCTGAAATTACGGGAAGAAGTGCAATTTTGCACACAACACGCATGAGAGTTGCAAGAATTTTGTTTTCAATAAATGAAAATTCCCAGGGAAGCAGTGCAAAAAGCAGAACGCTTATTATCATAACGCTGATTAAAAAGCTTGTGCCGCAACGGGGATGAAAACGGCAATGCTTACGCACGTTTTCAACGGTCAGTTCTTCGCCGTGCTCATAGCAGGCAATGGTTTTGTGCTCTGCACCGTGATACTGGAACACGCGTTTCATGTCCTTCATCTGAGAAATAAGCAGAATATAGCTTACAAAAATAAGCAGTTTCACTCCACCCTCAATAAAGCTTTTTGCAAGATCGTTTGTGATAAATTTGCCAAAAAAGTGAGTGATAAACGTAGGCAGAAACGTAAACAGGAATATGCAAAGTATAAGTGCCAGAAAAACTGAAAAGTAAATCAGCACATCCTTGTTTTTAAACACTTTTTCAAGAAAATTATCGAGTTTTGAGGGTTTATACGTGGGGTCATCCTCTTCAATATCATACATCTCGGCAGAAAACATCAAAGTTTTTGTGCCAAGAATCATTGATTCAAGAAACGACACCACGCCACGGATTATGGGCAGTTTCAGGAATTTATATTTCTGTGTGATTGAGCTGACAGGCTGTTTGTCAATGACAATTTCACCGTCAGATTTACGCACGGCAACAGCGATTTCTTTAGGACCTCTCATCATTACGCCCTCAATAACCGCCTGACCGCCAATGCTTGTTTTATGAATTTTTTTATTTTCGGTTTTACTCATTTTAAAATCCTTTCTCGATGCGTTACAAAAGCTGCGCATCGGTTTTGTTCATAATTGATTCCTTATACAGCTTGCGGAATTTAAGCGGAGTCATGTTCTCGGATTTTTTGAAAATATCATTGAACCTCTGTTGGCTTAAAAATCCCACACTCACCGCAATATCGCTGATTTTCATATCGGTTTTTGTCAGCATTTCCTTTGCGGCATCAATACGTGTTTTCAAAATAAAACTTTTGGGGCTTATGCCGAAACGGTCTTTAAAGCTGTGAGCAAAATAGCTTTCGCTTAAAAAAACGTATTTGGCAACATCACCAAGTGAAATTTCTTTATCATAATTTGACATAATATATTCCCTGGCAGAGCTGAGACTTTCTGCAAGGTTCATACTGCGGCAACGGGTGCTTTCTTCCCATTCCTGGCGGATTGTACGTGAAATGTAGACAAACAGCTCAAGAACAAGCAGATAAATAAGAAACTCGTTCCAGTCCTCTTTTTTATCTCGTTCACGCAGTATACGGCGTAAAATGTTGATAATTTCATTTTTCGGCCCCGGATTTAAGGTTATGCACGGTTTTTTCTCAAGCTCACGCACATTGTCAATAAAATCCTCAAGGTCAAGATGACCACCGGTTTCTTCCTGCAAATCACCGTTTTTTTTGTTTTGTGCAAAAGAAAAATTAAGCACTATAAACTCGCAGGAGGAGGATTTAACCTCAAATTTGTGCCACTGGCGAGGTTTTATAATAACAATGTTGTGTGGAGAAAGCGAAACGTCTTCACCGGATATGCAAAAGGACGCCGTGCCTTTTTTTATATAAACCATTTCATAACAATCGTGGATGTTAGGCTCCATCGACCAGGTTATGTCATGGATTTTTTCAAGCGATTTAACAATCACAGGCGAATAGGTAAGTGTGGAAATTGTTTCATGCCACGCCTGCGGAATAAGCAGATTGTCCATTTTTCAAATGCCCTTTCAAAAATTTAATAAATTCTGCTGAAATATTTTTTAAAAATCTACCATTATATTATTGTACAACGATTTTAAAGCCTTGTCAAGCCTTTAAGCAAAAATTATTAAAAAATTTAAAAATATTGTTGATTATACAAGAATTTTGTTGTATAATATATATAGAACAAAATTTTCCGGTTTTAAAAACCGCAGACAAAGAAGGCAAAAATTATGAAGCTTACACTTCCGCTTACGCCGGAAAAGGCAAAGACTTTAAATGCCGGCGACACGGTTTACATAACAGGCGAAATTTATACGGCACGTGATGCCGCACACAAAAAGATGATTGAAGCTCTTGAAAAAGGCGAAAATCTGCCTTTTAGTATGCAAAACGCCGTTATTTATTATGTGGGTCCCTGTCCGGCAAAGCCCGGCGAAATCATCGGTAGCTGCGGACCTACCACCAGTGGTCGCATGGATGCTTATGCCCCCACTCTTATACGTCTTGGGCAGACAGGAATGATTGGCAAAGGCGAGCGCTCAAAAGAGGTTTACGATGCCATGTGCGAGTGCGGTGCGGTTTATTTCGGCGCAACAGGCGGTTGCGGTGCGCTTTTGGCAAGTTGCGTAAAAAAATGTGAGGAAATTGCGTATCCCGAGCTGCTTTCGGAGTCGGTTAAAAAGCTTTATGTGGAAGATTTCCCGGTGACGGTTATTGCAGACTGCCACGGTGGAAACATCTATAAAACCGGGAAAGAAAAATACAGAAAATAAAGAAAGGTCATGTTGTTATGGCTGATATAACACACTGGCTGTGGTACACCCTTGCCGCAAGATTTAACCCTGTGCTGATGCACGGACTTTATAAAAAAGTTAAGGATATTGACAAAATTTACGGTTTTTATGAAAAAGAACTCCGTGAAATCGGAATAAACGACGAGAATTTTATTGATGCAATCTGCAACAAAGATTTAACTGCCGCACAGCGTGAGCTTATGTACTGCAACGCATACGGCATAAACTTAATAACCCTTGAGGACAAACATTATCCTTACCTTTTGTCGCAGATATACGACCCACCTCTTGTGATTTATGTGCGTGGCACGCACTTTAACCCGGAGGCAGAGGTTTATGTGGCGGTTGTGGGCACAAGAAAAGCCACTCGCTATGGGCTTGACATGGCACGGACAATCAGCCGTGACCTTGCTGCCGCAGGAATTACCGTAATCAGCGGCATGGCAAGCGGAATAGATTCTGCCGCACACATCGGATGTATGCAGGCAGGCGGCAAAACAATTGCCGTTCTGGGAAGCGGCGTAAACGTTGCTTATCCAAAAGAAAACCGCGACCTGATGGTGCAGATTATGAACAGCGGTTGCGTAATGTCTGAATACGGGCTTGAATATGAGTTCCGCAAGGATGCTTTCCCACGCAGAAACCGCATAATGTGCGGTCTTTGCAGCGGCGTTGTTGTGGTTGAAGCACCACCTACAAGCGGAGCACTTATTTCGGCACACATCGCTCTTGACGAGGGACGTGATTTGTTTGCTGTTCCCGGCAATATCGGGCACGAATCCTCCGAGGGTGCAAACGCACTTCTTAAAAACTGTGCAAAAATGGTAACAAGCGCTGAAGACATAATTGAAGAATACGCCCACATGTACCCTCATTGCATCAATTATAAACGATATACATCGTATAATGCAGAATTTGAAATGGTAAAATCTTTTCAGCCTACCAGGCTGACGGAGGATGTTTTAAAGCTGATTGAACACCGTCCGCTTACGGCAGAAAGAATTGCTTTGCAGTGCAACATCAGTCCTGCCCGTGCAAACGGAATTTTAACACTGCTTATGAATATGGGTGCAGTTGCCATGTACGGCAGTAATATGTTCATAAAAACAACTGCATTAAAAAGCTAATTATAAGTAATGTGTAAAATGCCCACACCCTCCCGGATGCTATTTCCGGGCGGATGCGGGCATTACTTGTTTATAACTTTTCAAAACCGTAATTTGCTGTTTTTATGCGGGATTTTTCTTTTCCAGGTCATCAACTCTGTGCTCGGTAACTTTTTCACGCGTTTCAAGCACTGCAAATTTTTCTTCAAGAGCATATGTGCGTTCGGCAACGCTGTTATGCTTTTCTACCTTTTTTTCAAGCTGCTCAATACGGTAAATTGTCAGCCTGTTTGAAACAAGTATACCTCCAAGAGTGCCTATAAGTGTACCTGCAAGGCTGATTACAGCCACAATTATTGTATCGTTCATTTTATCCCCCTTTAAAATGATACGGAATCCGTAGGATTATTCACAATTCCAAATGCCACCAGCACCGGCAGAATCACGTTCATAAATCCGTCAACGGTTCCCGATATGTCAATTCCGGCAAATTCTTTTACGCAAAATACAACAAGTGCTGCAACCGACAGCCACAGTGCCCAGCTTTTAAATCTTTTTAAAAAATTATTCATGGTTTACTTACCTTCTTTTCTTATATAATGTACTGCTTTTCGGGCAAGCCAATATGCATTTACGTCTTCCTCAAGCTTTTTTAGCCACAAATCGGTATCGGTGACAATTCCTCTTGATAACATTTCAAACACAATATCATTTACGCTTGTGAGTTCTTCAATCATATAACCCCTCACTTTCATTAAAAATCTGTCCCAGCCGAGGTCAAGCGTACGATGCGGACAGTATTTTCCCGAAAAATCCTGATGTTTTTTAACTTTTTCAACACCCCAGCTAAATTCTTTGAGCAACTCTGCAATAAATATAGCGGCGTTGTTTTCAGCCTCAACAAATTTACTTCCGCCTGATTTACTATAACAGATTTCAATGCCGATGCCTTTGCGGTTTCCCTCGCCGTATTCACCGTCACCTGCATGGTATGCGTTTCGGTTGTACGGGATAGCCTGACGCACTTCTTTGTCATCTACGGCATAATGGTAAGACGTAGATGCCGTATCGCTGTTTTTTATATACGCCACTTCGTTTGTGGCACTTGCATCGTTTGACGTGTTGTGTACCACAATAAACTCAGGTATCATGTTGTGGGGACATTTCAAATTCCACAAATCCTTTGGCAATATGTCGCTTACAAACTTATAAGCCATTATCCTCTACCTCCATGTTCATAGAGACAACTTCATACCCCTGTAAAATATAATCTTCTGTATCTGTATAAATCGGCAGAAGATATTCTGTATCTTCGTTATATATCGGCTCATCATCATAAACCATCGGTTTATACCCTCGCTCTGCAAGCATTTCAACAGGGGGATTTGTAATCACCTTATCACCTACTATAACATATGGTTTTGCTTGTTCAACTGTGTTTTTGTCTATATATTTATACATTATTTCACCTCATTTACAACAATATCTGTGACGGTTAATGTTGCATACTCTCCACCAAGACTTGTTCTTTGTACGTTAAAAAATAGTCTAACTCCACCACTCCATTGGCTGATGTCCGATACAAAATTATCCGGTGGAGTAACCGGCAACGTCACCATAATTGAATATTTACCGTTGCCAGATGTAAGAGCCTGTTCTTTAAAATTCTGCCACGTTGAAGTATCACTTCTGAAATATCCTACACGCATGAGCGAATTCATGTTACTGTGAGACAAGCCCACATTGCACGTCACCGTATATGTATTGCCCCATGTCGGATTGTCCAATATTATTGTGCTTATATAGTTTCCATAACCGCCTGATGCAATTGTTGATGTTGCCGCAAATCCGCTAGGCAATAGGGTATATGTAACCGATTTAGGTGATAATCTGTTAAGATAATCTTTATACAGCAAATTCTTCAATCCCGAAGTCACACCGATTATTGCTCGTTTAATCGTTTCAAGCCGATTCATGCCCCAACACCTCTTACTGCACCGTTTAAATACATTCCGTCATACCAGAACACAACCGTGTAATATTTATTTGCAACAGGCACAAACTTCCCGTCTGCCAAATCATCACCACTCCAATGTATTACATCGGGATATGTCAACACAGGTGCCGAGCTTCCTGTTGAGAATACAACCGATGAAATATAATCGGTTGCAATCATTGTCGGAAAACCCTCAAACGCA
>JAZNOL010000064.1:0-15761 GCA_045580815.1 Clostridia bacterium
TTGTTAAAGTATATGATTCTAAACTATAAAATAAGCCAGAACCGGAATTGTTATTATTGAAAACAGAGTGGAAATAAACACAGACTGTGCAACAGTCACAGAGTCTCCATTGCCGCTTTCAGCAAGAATAACACCGTTTACAGCAACCGGCATTGCTATAACAAGCACAGGCACGGAAAGGGCGTTTCCACGCACTCCGCAAAGATACAAAACTCCCCACAGAGCAACAGGAATAATAATCAGGCGAAACGCTGAAACAAGGTAAACAACAGGATTTTTGAACATATCCGAAAGCTTACCTTTTGCAAGCACAATGCCTGCAAGAGTCATAGCTATAGGTGTTACACAAGCATAAACCGAGCGGATAAAGTTTTCTAAAAAACTACCTAGTTTTATATCAAAAATAACTATCAGCAAGCCGATAACAATACTGACATTTATTGGTGTAAGCAGCGATTTTAGTTTGAACTCCGTTTTTTCGCCAAGCTGTATCTGTCCAATTATATTAACCAGAATATAGTAAGGTATATCAAACAAAGTAAACAGCATGAAGCCGTTTGCATCGTAAATCGACTCAATAATAGGCAAAGCCATAAATCCGAAATTTGAAAATGCCAGCCCGAAAGACAACGCTTTTGCCGTCATACGTTTTTTTGAAAACAGCCGTGAAAGCGGAATCGAAATAAGTGTTGTAACGGCTATAACCGCAACCGACATGGCAACCATAAACCAGTTGCTGACCATATCTTCACGTGACACATGAGTCATCAGAATATGAATCTGCATAAACGGGATAAAAAATTTCATCTGTATCGCAGAAATAACTCCTGCCGAATTTTCGGGTATGAAACTCCCCTTGCGCAGAATATATCCCGCCGCAACAAACAGTATTATGGTAAGCGTGCCGGAAAGGGCGGCAATAAAAATATCCATGAGCCTGACTTCCTAACATATTTTTGTAAAATAACACTCTGTATTTATTTTACCACATTTTTCAAAAAAATTCTATTGGCAAGTTGACAAAAAATATATGTTCTTACAAAGTGAAAATCGTTAAGTTTACGATAATTATCAAAAAAATTCTCTCTCCTGCCTTGCCGCATTTTTTCAGCCCTTATTTTTGCGGTATTTTGCAGGTGTTGTGCCGAATTTATCGCAAAAAACCTTATAAAACCAGGAAAGGTTTTCAAATCCGCATTCAAAGCATATATCGGTAACTGAAAGGTTGCTTGAAATCAGCAGATTTGAGGCGTAGTTGAGCCTTAATTCAGTAATAAGCGATGCAGGCGTTGTGTTGTAATAGGTTTTAAGGCACCGTGACAAATGCTCACGGCTTTTGCCCGAAAGGGCATACAGCCTGTCTATCCCCCTGACAAAATTTTTCGGTTTTTTTATAAGCTCATAGGTCAGCTCAAGCCACGATGGAATATTGCTGTCGGTTTTGCCCGAAAATCCTGAAAAATATTTTGTAAAAATATTTAAAACAAGCGCCCGTGCCTTTAATTTTATATAGTTTTTGTCACCGCTCTGATAAAGCTCCGCAAACTCAAAAAACAGTTTTTCTTTTTCTCGTGAGCTTAAAATTGCCTCGGGCGGAAAAGGGCAGTTTAAAAAATTTTCGGCACAAAACCCTTCGCCCAGATATTCTGCCATATCTTCAAAAGCTTCTTTTTCAAAAGCAAGGTTTATAAATTCAAAATAATTTCCGTCACCACTTTTATAATCATGAACATCAAAATCACGGATAAACAAAATTTGTCCTTCACAAAGCTGTTGCTCTTTTGAGTTAATTGTATGGCACACATCGCCTTTTAAAACCATAAAAATTTCATAATAGTTGTGATAATGCGGGCGGAAATATTCTGTATTACTCCGCACATACCGGCAAAGACAGCCCGTATTTTCGTCAATGTGATATTTTTTGTCAAGCATTTTTGTTTCCATGTTATCCACCGCCTTTAATATCACTATACCATAAAAATAATATCATGTCAACAGAAGAAAATCGGAAATTGTTGTTGTATTATTAAAATATAAAGAAACGGAGGTTATTTTATGGATTTTATACACGAAAAAATCAGGGTTATTACAGAAAAGCTCCTTGAGCTTGAAATTCTCGAATCAAAAAGCATCGAATATGAATATGTGGAATATCCGCAGTATAAAACGTCAAACACTCCCCCTGACAAAACCGCCGGCTGGAAAATTGCTTCGCAGTATATGCAGTACAGCGGTGTTGACAACCACTACTGGCTTCATTTTGAACTTGATGCGCCCGTGTGCAAAAACACCGAGGAATACCGCATTGCGGTAAAAACCGGCAGAGAAGGTCAATGGGATGCAAAAAACCCGCAGTTTACCGTGTTTTTAAACGGAAAAACTACTCAGGCTCTTGACACAAATCACACCTGGATACCTCTTGAGTGTGGCAAAAAATACGATGTTTATATGTATCTTTACACAGGTATGGTCGGCGGCAATTTTAGTGCAGAAATTTCTCTTGAAAAAGTAGATTTAAAAATCGAGTCTCTTTTTTACGATTTGCGTGTGCCCTTTAAATGCCTTAAACATCTTGACGAAACCGGTCTTAATTACGCAAATATACGAAACTGCCTTGACAAGGCGGTTCAGCTTCTTGATTTAAGAGATTTTTATTCCGAAAAGTTCTATGCTTCAATTGACGCGGCATCAGAATATATGAAAACCGAATTTTACGGTAATATATGCGGCAAAAACACCGACGGCAACGTTGCATGTATCGGTCATACGCATATTGACGTAGCTTGGCTCTGGACTGTTGCCCAGACAAGAGAAAAAGCCCAGCGCAGTTTTTCAACGGTTCTTACTCTGATGAAACGCTATGAAGACTATAAATTCATGTCAAGCCAGCCACAGCTTTATCAGTATATAAAAGAACAGGACCCCGAAATGTATGCAGAAATCAAGCAGCGCATAAAAGAGGGCAGATGGGAAGCTGAGGGTGCAATGTGGCTTGAAGCCGACACAATTTTAATAAGCGGCGAAAGCCTTGTACGGCAGATTTTATACGGAAAACGGTTTATGAAAGAGGAGTTTGGCGTTGACAACAAAATTCTGTGGCTTCCGGACGTTTTCGGTTATAGTGCCGCATTGCCGCAGATTTTGAAAAAATGCGGTGTGTCGCAGTTTTTCACAACAAAACTCAACTGGAACGAAAGCAACAAAATGCCAAACGATTTCTTTATCTGGCAGGGTATTGACGGCAGTGAGGTTTTTGCCTGCTTTGCAGAAAACTATAACAACCGTCTTGGTCCTAAGGATGTTAAAAACAGATGGGATACTTATAAAAATAAAACTTTTAACGATACCGCAATTATGCCCTACGGTTTCGGTGACGGTGGCGGCGGTCCTACTGCACAAATGATGGAAAAATATAACCGCCTTAAACACGGTATTCCCGGTATGCCGGGTGTAAAAATAATGTCCGCCGGCGAGTATATTGACAAAGCCTGTGAGAATTTTAAAAAATCCGCAAAAGAGCTTAAAAAACGCCCAAAATGGGTCGGAGAAATGTATCTTGAAATGCACCGCGGAACATACACATCTATTGCCAAAAACAAAAAGAACAATCGCAAAGCCGAGCTTCTTTATCAGCAGGCTGAAACCGCCGCTGTAACAGATATGCTTCTTCTGGGCGGCGAGTATCCACAGCAGATTTTTGAGAAAAATCAGACAAACATTCTGCTTAATCAGTTCCACGATATTATCCCCGGCTCGTCCATAAAAGAGGTTTATGATGTAACAGATGCAGAATATGCCAAAATTCTCACCGACGGCAGAAAAATTGCCGACAGCGCCATAGAAAACATCAAATCAAACCTTTCTACCGATGGCGGAATTTTTGTTTACAACCCCACACCTTTTGAAATAAGCGACTATATTGACGTAGGCTCTACAACCGTTTTTGCAGAAAACATTCCTGCTCACGGCTGGAAAGTTGTTGAAAACAAACCAACAAAAAACACGATTAATGTATCTGAAAAATCTATTGAAAACGATGTTATAAAAATAGAGTTTGACGAAAAATATCATATCATTTCTGTGTTTGATAAAGAAGAAAACCGTGAAATTATCAGCGAAAATGCAGAGGCAAACCGCATAGAAATTTTTGAGGATTATCCTAGAAAATACGATGCATGGGAAATCACAGATTATTACAAACAGAAAATGTGGGTTGTCAATGATGTTTCGGACATTAAGCTTCTTAAAAACGGCATCCGCATCACAAGAAAATATCAGAAATCACTTATCGTTCAGGATATAGTTTTAAAACCCGGCTCAAAACGCATTGATTTTATAACTGAGGTTGACTGGAACGAAGACCACGTGCTGATGAAAGCCGCATTCCCTGTTGACATAAGAAACACCGAAGCAACCTATGACATTCAGTTTGGCAACATTACACGCCCCACCCACGCGAGCACTCCGTGGGATGCGGCAAAATTCGAAGTATGCGCTCACAAATGGGCTGACCTTTCTGAGGGCAATTACGGAGTAAGCCTGCTTAACGACTGCAAATACGGTTACAGCATCGAAGAAAATGTGATGAAAATTTCCCTTCTTAAATCAGCAACATATCCAAACCCCGAAGCAGACCGTGAGCATCACAGTTTTACATATTCGCTATATCCCCACACAGGCGATTATCGCACCGGCAAAACTGTTTTGCAGGGGTATTTATTGAATATGCCGCTTGAAGCATCCGAAATCGGCAAAACAAACGGCAACCTTTGCGAAAGCTTTTCGGTTATTTCTTCTTCTTGTGAGAATACTGTTGTTGAAACCGTAAAAAAAGCCGAAGACAGCGGTGATGTTGTTGCAAGGGTTTATGAAACATATAACCAGAAATGCAACACTGAAATAAAAACCGGTTTTGACTTTAAAGAGGTTTATCTTTGTGACCTTCTTGAAAATAACATCGAAAAACTTCAATGCGATAATCGTACAGTCACACTCCCCCTCAAAAACTTTGAAATTGTAACACTTAAATTTATAATATAAACAAAAGAGAATGGCTGACAGTCTTTATCGCGGATGCGAAATCCAAGGGACTGTACGTCAGACCAGTTCATCTCTTATTATAAAAAATAAGTGCAAGCAATCAACTACATCAATAGTTAATTTATTTACACTTTTATTGTACTAGGGGCTGTTTAAAAAGCCCCTACATATATTTTCCTGTTTTTTCTTAAAATTTTTAATTTCTAAACCACTTTGTGTCAGAATAATTTATGCTTTATGCGGTCTGTGCATTTTGCTACAGCCCCTTGCAGTTAATCAACATATTCAACAAACATAAGGCTTTGATTAAATGCGCATGCACGGGTGAATATTTCAATTATTGTTTTCGCCTGATGGTCAAAATTTTCAGGCAGTTTATGTATGCCCTTTATACAAATAGATACAGGTAAATTAATATACCCGGTAAGCATATCCCATATAGCGTCAGGATTTCGTCCGCACCAATCGGGCAGGCTAAGGTCCCTAATAATAACTTCATAAAAGCTATCCCATGTATCGCAGATAATGGGTGATTCCTTAAAATTTGTAAAATCAATGGTGAATTTATCCATAAACAGTTACCTCATGGTATATACTATAAAAATTATACCATAACCTTTAGCTTGTGTCAAGAAATTGCCGGTTTGCAAACAAATTATTACACAGGCGGAACAGTTTCATGTTCCGCCTGCATGTTTATTTTTCGGCAGTTATGCGATAATGGCTTTGTGAGCATTGTCTGTTGTCACAAACCGCCGTAACCGTATAACAGTTTTTCGGCGGTGTTGTGCTGCCGGTAAGATAAAACACAACACAGTCGCCGCATTTTACATTCACCGTGTCAGTTGTAAAAATCCTTAAAACCGCACAGTCACAGCATACTCTGCCACCGCTTTCGGCTTTGATTTTCTTTTCTTCATAAACATATGCATTTTCAAACTGTTTTGCTTCAAAACCTCCGTTTTCACGAATAAAAACAGTTGCACTGCAATTTTTAAGCATCCTTGCTGCCCCCGTTCATTCCGCAGTACAGAAGTCCCGTAGGTTCAAGATAAATACGCACTGCCTCGTAAATTCTTGAAATCTCGCTTTTCTGCGAAAATTCGTTAGAATAGGTTACGCTGTAACCATCGGTTCTTTCGGATTTTATTCCGTGTGCAAGCCCTGCTTTACAGATTTCCTCCGTTGCGGCACAAACAGCGTTTTTTACTCCGCCACTCAGGTTTTGCGATGCTCTTCCCAGGGTTATATAGTCAATATAGCTCTGTGCTTTTTCACAGCAAGAATTGAACTCCTGCTGTGAAAGCCTTGTGCCACCGAAAACATCGGTATAATAAGTGTAGTCAGCATAAGGCATAAAGTTCAACTCCTTTATGCAGATTACGCAATCTTGATGTTACGCAATGCACCGATTGCACGGGTAGATTTAAGTGCCATTGCCGAAACCATTTCAACCTCACCGCATTTTACGGCACCGGGAGTTGTGATGTCGGGCAGATAAGTGTTTATAACTCCGTTTCCTTCGGGCGAAACTGCGTGCACGCCGTCAAGACCGATTCTTGCGGCATAAAGAGAGGTTGTGCCGTTGTCAGAAGAAATGTCGATAATCGGGCTTAAATTGCCGGGCTTGTCTCCAAGAGCAATAATCGGAATGCCTGCGTATTTTGTGATGGGATGACCAAACGCATCAGCATCATCGCTTGAGAAAAATCCGCTTCTGCGGGCAATACCGTTAATGACGGAAGCAAGTTTTTTGTTGACTAAAATTGCACTGGGTGTGCCGTCAAGCTCTGCAAGCATACTGTCAAGCAGGTCCATGAACAAAACAGCATTTTCTGTAATTTTGTCTGATGTGGAAAGGTCGATTGCACTTTCGGGAGAAATTTCTGTTGTAGAGCCGCTGACAGCACTGTTTATGCCGTCAAAAGCAGATTCGTCGACAGATGTATCTCCGTTGATAAATGTGTCTGTGAAAAGTGCGCGTGTGGCTTTGACCTTCTGGGCAATTTCAAAACGCACAAGGTCGATGAATTCTTTTTCGTTTGCCTGAAGAACTCTGTCAACATTGAACGAGCCGCCAAAAGGCTTGAGTGTAACGGTGTACTGTGTTGTGAGTGCTTCCTGTGCATTGTAATCCTCACCGATTTTTCTGAACGCCGCTGTGGGCTGTGTTGTCACACGGTTGTAGACATAACTGAGAGAAGAACCGCCCTGAAGCTTTGCTGAATTGTCAAAAAGCATCATGTCAAAAAGCGGGTCGTTTCTGAATTCGTCAATAACAATGTGAGCAAGTTTGCTGGTTGATAATTTTTGTGCATCTGCAAGTGTAATAGCCATAGTAGTTAAAATACCTCCTGAAAATTATTTGTTTTTTCCGAAAAGAGTGTTCCGGATTTCTTCGTTTGCGTTAATTGCCGGGGCAGGTGAGCCCTGACTCATACCTGTTGAAATGGGAGAATCAAAAAGATACGGATTTTCGCGTTTTACGTTGTCAAGTGCTTCCGCAATCTGTTCTGATTCGTTGATATTGCCCAAAAGCGCACGCACCGCAACGGTGCTTTTTGCTCCGGCTTTTGTCATGGCAATATCAAGTGCGGCATCAAACCTGCATTTTTTAATTTCGGTTTCAAGTGCCGCGATTTGACCTGTTTTTTCGCTAAACTCCGATGCCAGTGCATCGTGAACCGATTTTTCCACATATCCGCCGGAAGATAAGTCGGCAATAAGTACGGCAGAGTCGGGATTAGCCTGATTATAGGCGTTTATTTTTTCGGCAAACAGGTCATAGTCGTCTCCTAAAATCTGTTTTAAAAATTCCACGTTCAGCCTTCTTTCAGATAAATTTCAAGGTGATAAAATGCCCGAAGCTCATTTTTTTAAAGCAGAAATCAGTTTTTCTATTTTGCCGTTGTCATCATTTGCGGCGGCATTTTTTGTAAACTTGTCAATAACCGTCCCCAATGCCGAGGCAATCTGGTTGAGTGGTGCACCGGAAATTCGCTCAGAATCGGATAAAACCGCAAGATAAGTGTCAATAATATTGCAGATTTCGGCGTTTTTTTCTTCCATAAATTCAGCAATACTGCTTTTTTTTAGGGTTTCGTCCTCACTTAAAATTTTTTCAACGGTTTTTTCGGACAGTTCCATTTCTTTTGCAACAGCCTCGATGTCACGGCATACTTTGAATTTTTCTTTTACTGCAATTATTTTTGCTTCAGAAATCTTCAGGTTGTTTCACCCTTTCCGGCATTAGCGGTTGCATCACCGTAAACACGCAAAAGATATTCTTCTTTTGTTATAATGCCGTTTTTAAATTCTTCCAGGGCACGCTCTGTTTTTGCACTACTGTCCTCGATTATGCTGTCGTCAAACCTAACAATCGGCTTAACATTTTCTTTAAACCTTCCTAAATATAATATGCTTTTTGCCATCTCTTCAAGAGCGTGCTTCAAAACAAGCTCGTTTTTGCATATGTTCACATACAAATCCGATTTTTCGCTGATAACCTCGGTGGCTGTTTTCGGTGCACTGCCGCTTTGATAGTTATATCTGCCGCAACCCAGTCCGCACCGTTGTGAAAGCAAATCAAGATTTCTCTGCAAGGCAAGCTCGTGAGGCTGTGCACGAAGGTTCATGTCAATCTCTTTAAGTTCGCCCAGACTTCTGTCTGCCATGGCATAAAACTCGGTGTCGTTGTCGTCAAAGACAGGCATAATTCCGTTTGCACCGTTTTGAATCTGTGCCATTGACGCCGGTACTAAAATACGCTTTTTGCCAAGACGGAACTCATTCTGATAGCTGTCATAAACCAGGTCAATGCCTTTTAAAATATCAATTGCACCGGCAAAAACCGAAATTCCCATAGGGCTGTCAAGGTCGGTGCTGTTGACTATGTTAGGCATAATAATCTGAAACAGCGGATTTTTGCTTCCTGTATCAACCCGGGCGGCAATACCAGATGGAAGACTTATTTCTGCAAGCCCGTTTCCGACAATCTCAAACAGCTTGTTTATGACGGCATAGGTTTCGCCGTTTTTAATATGCATATTAAGATAAACACATTCCTTGCCGCCGATAATTTTGCGTGATGCAAAGGTGCATTCTTTTATCTCACCGTTTTCCCATGAAAGCGGAAAAATCATATCCGCACGGACGTAATCAATCTTGATTTCGCCTTGTGAAAGATATTCCACAAAAGCACCTGTGCCTGTGGCAAAACACAGCTCAATAAGACGGTTTGCACGCACACCGAAATTGTTGCGGTTTAAAACGTTTTTCAAAAATGCATCGGCTTTTTTCTGAGAAACGCCTATGGCAACGTGCTCGTTCATAAGCAGGTTTGCCCAGTCTTCGCACACATATTTTGCCATGCCGAGACTGGCACGGCTGCGGCGGACGTTTGTTTTGCCGTTGTACTGACTGTAAGTGTGAAAACTGCTGACCTTTCCGCAGTACCAGCTGAGCCAGGTTTTTATGTTTTCATAGCACTCCTCCGACGGTGTGGTAAACCCGGCAGAGTTGAGATAGTTTGTTATATCCGGCATAAAATCACTCCTTTCTTTGTATTTGCGGTTGTCTTAAAAGGACAACCGGCTTGCCGACGGTTAAATTGTAGCATCCTGAAAAATTGTTTTACTATCATGTTATCGGTGTTTTACTCTTACAAAAAAATAATTAAAGCCTATTGACAAAGCAAAAAAAACGTGGTATAATGCTAAAAGAGACAAAGAGATATAGCCGTGGGAGAAGTATGCCCGTTTGAGCTATATCTTTTTATTTTGCAAAAATATATTTTGTTATATAGGAGGCGACACAATGCCCGAAATGCCAATGTTCAACAATCCGGTTATTGCGGCGGTGCGTGAAAAAGAAGAATTTTTAACTGCCGTGCAAAGTCCGGCAGAAGTGATTTTTCTGCTTAAATCCAGTATTCTTGACCTTGAAAAATATGTTTATGCCGCCCATGAACGGGGCAAAAATATATTTATTCACACAGATTTCACAAGCGGCATTGCAAAGGATGCCGATGGCATGGAATTTATCAGAAAAACCGGTGCAAACGGCATAATCAGCACAAAAGCCGGGCTGATTAAAATAGCCGAAGCCTTGGGGCTTATTACTGTTCAGCGAGTGTTCTGTGTCGACTCGCAGTCTATTGAAAATATTGAAAATGCCGTCAGAAACGCCATGCCTCACATGATAGAGCTTATGCCGGGCATTGTTTATAAAACCATATCGGCAGTATCTGCGGCGGTGGATATTCCGGTTATTGCCGGCGGACTGATAGACACAAAAGAAGAGATTTTTGCGGCACTTTCAGCAGGTGCAGCGGCAATTTCCACAGGCAGAAAGGAGCTTTGGTACCAATGACAACAAACCTTGAAAATTTAAAAAACAAAAAACTTTTTATGCTTGACATGGACGGTACAATTTACCTGGGCAACCGCATTTATAACGCCACTCTTGAGTTTCTGGATACAATAAAAAAACGTGGCGGAAAATACATTTTCATGACAAACAACTCATCAAAAAGTGTTGATGCGTATATTAAAAAATTAGGCAGCATGGGCATAGAAGCCTGCGAGGACGATTTTTTCACCTCATCAATGGCAACAGCAATTCATCTGAAAGAAAAATATACAGACGAAAAAATTTATGTCCTTGGCACACAGTCTCTTAAAAACGAACTGCGTTCACACGGCTTTAATATTACCGACAAACGTGAAGAGGGCATAAAATGTCTGCTGATGGGCTTTGATACCGAGCTTGCTTTTTCAAAGCTTGAAGATGCATGTATTCTGCTTGGCGGAGATATAGATTATATTGCCACAAACCCCGATATGGTTTGTCCCACGGAATACGGCTATGTTCCCGATTGCGGCTCGGTTGCGGATATGCTTTACAACGCAACAAAAAAACGTCCGCAGTATATTGGTAAACCACAGCCGCAGATGCCGCTTCTTGCATCGCAAAAATTCGGATTTTCCAAAGAAGAAAGCGTTGTTATCGGTGACAGAATTTACACAGATGTTGCCTGCGGCGTGAATGCCGGCATTGATTCGGTTTTTGTGCTCAGCGGCGAGGGTGTAATGGGCGATATTGAAAAATTCGGCATCACGCCTACATATGTTGCCGACGGAATAGAAAAAATACTTGAAGTTATTAAATAAAAGAGGTATAAATTATGTATGATGCAGTAGTAATCGGTGCAGGTGTAACAGGCAGCTTTGTTGCGTATGAGCTTTCAAAATACAACCTGAAAATCTGCCTTATTGAAAAAGCTCCCGAACCTGCCTGGGGTTGCAGCCGTGCAAACAGCGGTATAGTCCATGCGGGATACGACCCGGAAGAAGGCAGTCTTAAAGCAAAGCTCAACGTGCAGGGCAGCAAAATGATGGAACAGATTTGCAAAGACCTTGATGTTCCTTACAAAAAAACAGGCGCTCTGGTGCTTGCCTTTAACGAAAACCAGATGGAGCACGTTAAAGTCCTGAAAAAACGCGGCGATGCCAATGGTGTAGAAGACCTTGAGGTTATCGGCGAAGAAAAACTCTATGAGCTTGAACCGAAAATAAACCGCAATGCAATCGGTGCACTTTATGCACCCACAGGGGCGGTTGTGTGTCCCTATGAGCTTACAATAGCAGCGGCAGAAACAGCATCGCTTAACGGTGCGGAATTTATGCCCGACACCGAGGTTTTAAAAATTGAAGACGGCACGGTTTATACCGATAAAGGCGAAATAAAAACAAAATTTATTTTTAATTGTGCAGGGCTTTATGCTGATAAGCTTTCCGAGGGTGAGTTTGAAATTATTCCGAGAAAAGGCGAATATATGCTTTACGACAAACAATGCTCGGATTTTGCAAACCATGTGCTTTTTCACACTCCCGACAAAGAAAAGGGTAAGGGGATTCTTGTGTCGCCAACGGTTCACGGCAATATGATTATAGGTCCTAACTCTGTTGTTGTGGGCGACAAAGAAGATACATCAACAACACCCGAGGGCTTTAAAGAGCTGTTTGAGGGTTCAAAAGACGTTATAGACAACATGAAAAACGGCATAATCACATCATTTGCCGGACTTCGTACAATCAGCTCCACAGGCGATTTTATTATCGGATATTCAAAGAAAAGCAAAAACATAATCAATGTTGCAGGCATCGAATCTCCCGGTTTGTCATCGTCGCCTGCCATTGCAGAGTATGCAGTAAATCTTGCAAAAGAATCAGGTCTTGCACTTGATAAAAAAGCGGAATTTAAAAATCGCAAGCCTGTTGTTAGAATAAACGAGCTGCCCATAGAAAAACAGAACGAAAAAATCAAAGAAAACAGCAAATACGGCAAAATTATCTGCCGATGTGAGACCATTACCGAGGGCGAAATTGTTGATGCCATAAACCGCCCGGCAGGTGCACGGACAGTTGACGGCGTAAAACGCCGTACCCGTGCCGGAATGGGACGTTGTCAGGGCGGTTTCTGTATGCCAAAGGTTGTTGAAATTCTTGCCCGTGAGCTGGGAATTTCGCCTCTTGAGGTTATAAAATCCGACAGAGATTCTCAGATTCTTAAAGACAGAAACGTGTGAGGTGAAAGGCATGGAAAAAGATATAGTTATAATCGGAGGCGGTCCCGCAGGTATGGCGGCGGCACTTGCCGCAAAAGAAAACGGTGCAGAGGATATTCTCATTATTGAACGAAGCGACCGTCTGGGCGGGATTTTAAACCAGTGTATTCACAACGGTTTCGGTATCGAAAAGTTCAAAAAAGAGCTGACAGGTCCCGAATATGCCGATATTTATGAAAAAAAGGTTGAAGCAGAAAAAATTGAATATATCACAAACGCAATGGTAACAGGCGTTTTGGCAGATAAAACCGTTACCGTGTGCAGCGAAGAGGGCGTAAAGGAAATCAAGGCGAAAGCCATTGTTTTTGCAACAGGCTGCCGTGAGAGAACAAGAGGAAGCCTGAACATCCCGGGATTTCGTGGCGCAGGTGTCATAAATGCCGGTACAGCACAGAAATTTATTAACGAGATGGGCTATGTTCCGGGCAAAAAGGTTGTAATTTTAGGCTCCGGCGACATCGGGCTGATTATGGCACGCCGTTGCACTCTTGAGGGTGCGCAGGTGCTTGCCGTTGCAGAAATTATGCCCCAATCAAGAGGTCTTAAACGTAACATCGTGCAATGTCTTAACGATTTTGATATTCCTCTTTATCTTTCCCACACAGTTACAAAAATTTACGGAAAAAGCCGAGTGACAGGCGTTGATATTGCAAAGGTTGACGAAAATTTCAACCCGATTTCAGAAACCACTTTTCATCTTGACTGTGATACGCTGATGCTGTCGGTAGGTCTTATTCCCGAAAACGAGCTTGCCCGCATGGCAGGAATAAAAATGGACGAAAAAACAGGCGGTCCCGTGGTTGACGAAAATCTTGAAACAAGCCTGCCGGGCGTTTATTCATGCGGAAACTGTCTGCACGTTTTTGATATAGTTGACAACGTTTCGGACAATGCAGAAATTGCCGGAAAATCAGCGGCAGAATTTGTAAAAAAGGAGTGTGGAAAATGAAAACACATCAGTTTACCTGCGTGACGTGTCCCGTCGGCTGTGAGCTTACTGTCACCGTTGACGGCGATAAGGTAGAAGTTTCGGGCAATAAATGCAAGCGTGGCAAAACCTATGGCGAAAACGAGGCAACCCATCCTGTCCGCACTCTTACCACAACGGTTTTTGTGCCCGAAGCCGGAAGAATGTTGCCTGTGCGTTCGGATAAGCCTGTTCCCAAAGAAAATTTAAAAGAATATGTAAAAATTATAAAAAATACAAAAATACACTTGCCAATATCTGTCGGTTGTGTTATAATAGAGAACATAGACGGAAATGGCAGTAATATTGTGGCTGCCGGAGAATGCATAATTCAGGAGTGATTTTGCAAAATGTTTTTTTCGCAGTTTTATTTTGATGCGCTTTTGCGGCTTGTTGTCAGCATAATTGTGGGTGCTTTAATCGGCTTTGAACGTGCCGAACGGGGCAGAGAAGCCGGCATACGCACGCACATGGTGCTTTGCATGGGCGCGGCACTTGTTATGATAACAAACGAATATATGTGCATAAAAGGTGGCATGGCGGTTGATATTTCCCGTATGGGTGCTCAGGTTGTCAGCGGTGTCAGCTTTCTTGGTGTAGGCTGTATTATCGTTAAAAACGATGATAAAATCAAGGGGCTCACAACAGCGGCAGGTCTGTGGACAACGGCTTGTATCGGTCTGACGGTGGGCATTGGATTTTATGATATTGCCATTACCGCAACGGTGCTTATGCTTGGGTCGCTTTATATTTTAAAACCCATTGTTCAGCGTATTCAGTCAAAATTCATCAGCATGAACCTGTTTGTCCGCATGGATAATATCGAGGTTCTGCACGAAATAATACGTTATTTTGAAAAAGAGGGCGTAACCGTTAAATACACAAAAGCCGACGAGCACGATGCTCACATGGACGTTACCTTTGATATGCGTCTTGCAAGAGGGCAAAGTGTTAACGCAATAATTCTTGATTTGCTTGAGTTTGACGGCGTTCATGAAGTAAGACCAATAGGATTATAAAAAATAACCACGTGCATAGCACGTGGTTATTTTTGTATTATTTTGCTTTATATTCAATAATTATGCTGCTTCGTTTTTCAGGCAATGTTATAATCATGCTTTTGCTTGATGTGTTTACTGTTCCCTCTTCTGTTGAAATAAATTCATATTGTGAATCCGTCATTCCTTTTAATTCAATCTCTGCACTTGCAAATGGTGAATTTTCCCTGCGGAATGCCATTACAATACCGCTGTCGGTTTCAGGATCGTGATACTGCCATATTGCCCATGAGGTATCATCAAAATCACTTGAACCGTGATTATAAAAATCTTCGCTGAAATACTTGCGAATACGGCGGTATTCGTCGGTCACTTCTTTTGCCCATGCAAAATCAGTTTCGCTCATATCCTGGAATATTGCGTTATAAAATGCACCGCCCCAGCTTGAAGAGTAAGAGCTTCGCACATCATACGTATCATTTTTCTGTTTGGTTGTGCAGCCGTTGAAAGGCAGATACGATGAAATGTTTGTATTGTGTACCTGCAAAACATTTGGATTCTCATTGAAATTACATTGGTAATCGCTTCTAAAAAATGGAATCGACCGTTTCAACGTTTCAATATCAATACGTCTGCCGCCGGACGAGCAGTTGTCTATAATAAGTCCCGGATGTTTTTCAAGCAGATAATCCCAGATTTCATACATCCCGCAAATGTGGCGAATTTCAGTTATTCCAATGCGGTTTTCCTCATCGCAGTTGTTGAAATAATATGAAAGTTTTGTGTTAAAATCCTGTCTGTAACATGAAAGTTCCAGCTTTTGAACATATTCCGAAACAACATTTTTAACATAGTCAACAACTTCCGGCATACCGTAGTTTAAAATGCGGTTATTCCATTCGGTTGCATCATAAAACCATTCAGGATGCTCTTTGTGTATTTTGGTATCATTAATTGTACGCTCCGGCTCAAACCACAGCATCAGCTTCATTCCGGCATCATTGGCAACTTCGGCAACATCCTTCATCTCTTGCGGATGAATACGTTTGTTTACTCTCCAGTCCCCGGTGTGAGCACCCCAGTCGCCCTCATAAGCTGAAATGCAGTTTTTGCAGTCACCGTACCATGC
>JAZNOL010000065.1:0-6782 GCA_045580815.1 Clostridia bacterium
TTTGTTATCATTTCTATATATTCTCTATCAGCTTTTAAATCCGGAATACATACAGAAAGAGCAATATAACTTACGGAATTTTCAATAAATTCGTCATGTTCGTCCGCAGTATAAACAACTGTTACATTTTTGCCTTTACCACCGGTTATATCCTTTATCATACTTTTATAGGGCGAAGTTATTTCTCCATTTACCATAATTACAACATTTTTTTCTGCGGTTTTAAGCTGATTTTCAATATATATCGCAATTTCTGAAATATCAGAATTTTTAAGTTTTCCGAGGCTTATAAATGTTTTGCCGTAAATTTCTCGGACAAATTTTTCGTTTATCTCCGAAAGAATATATTTTTGTTCATAAGTGTTTACTTTATCGTCCAGTTTTTTCTGCACAATTCTTGTGAGCAAAGTATTATTATCTTTAACTCCTGCCGAGATTGCCACAGCCTTTTTTTGTTCCGCATCCGGCTTGGTTTCAACTTCAATTTCCGGTTTTGTACTTGTGCCCGGTTTTTCTTCTGTCTTATCCTCTTCATCCGGTTTTACTACAGGTTTTTCGCCTTTTTTATTGTTCTTATTCTGCAAAATTGTCAGATTGTCAAAAAACAGCTCTCCCCCGCTTTTTACATCAACAGACGGCTGAACTACATAAATTTTTGTAAGCTCTGCCGGAAGCTCAACCTCATCTGGCACAGTTGCCGAAACACGTTTCCAGCCGTTCCAGTCGATACTGTTGTCAAAGGTCAGGCGGAAAACGTCTCCGTTTGCATCTACAACCATACCTCTGAGCCATTGTCTGCACTCCTCAAAGCCGTAAACATCAAGAGATACTTCTGCTCTTACCTGCTGAATTTCAAGAGGTTCTTTAAATGTAACACCCGCCATTTTTGTTGTTTCGTTTAATTTTTTTATAAGTTCTTCTTTTTCCTTATCTTCCTCTGTTTTTTTTGTTTCTGCTGCCGTTTCGCCGGTCTTTTCTGCATTGTCTTCCGATTGTCCGTCCGGCTCATTCAGTGTCAAATCATGAAAATCATACCACAATCTGCCGCTTTTGTGTCCTGTTGTGACCTTCGCTTCTGTAAGAGAATAATCGGTCATAACTTCTTCGGGATAAGCGTATTTTCTGCCGTTTGCAGTCTCAAAATCATACCTTGAAGTGTAAACGGTTGTATCGGTATTTTTTGCAACAATGCCAAGAGCATTTATAACATTTCTGTACGGATGCTGAGACGGTGCGTTTGTAACCTGATTGTCACCGTTATAATTAACAACAAGCTGTGTTGAGCCGCCGCCGTCAAAGTTGATGCCGTTGTAAACGCCGATTTCTATCATAAATTCCTGTAATTCGGCAAGAGTCATTCCAACGCTGGAATTTACCCCTCTGCCGTCAACAGCGACAAAATACGCATTTTTTTCGCTTTTATCCATACCAAAAGCACTTCGGGGTTGTCTTCCTTTTATGTTGTGAGTAATTTCTGCCGCCTTGCCGTTTTTAACAAGCAACGTTCCGCCGCCGATAACAGTTTCGGCATCAATTTCAGGGGTTATATCAACAGAAAGCTCTATCTTATCGCCCTCTTTTATGTTATTGTAAAACGTATCTGACCAGTCTGACAAACCGCATATTACATATCCGTCTTCGGGAATTTCTGTTTTTTCCATTCCTGTGCGTATTTCTTTGATTTTTCCGTTACTTACAACCACCTCAAAGCCTGTGCCTCCTGCGGCATTACCGGGAGAATTTTTGCCCCATGCCGGAGTGAATATACAAAGCTGTGAATAGTCGTTAAAACGGTTTATATACCGCACTTTATCTTCAACTGTTTCTGTTTTTACTGTTATATCCGACTTAAAATAATCAAAATAATAATCACCGTTTTTGTCGATTGCAAATGATGCGAGCTCTTCGTCAACACTTGGCGTTGAAAGAAGCACCGAGTCTTTTACGTTGTATCCTACGGCAGTAGCACCGCCGCTGTTTCCGTAGCCAAAAAAATCCGCATTAAGTGCAACAACTGCATCGTTGTCGTTTGCAAGTTCTTCAACAGTATCAAGCGAATGAATGCTCGAAGAAGAAATCAGAGTATCAAGAGAAAGATTTTTATCTGATAAATCTGCTTTTACAACAACCGCTTTTGCTTTGCCGTCGCCCAGGTCAACCCATGTGCGGCTTTCCCACACACCGTCAAAAATTTGTGTCCAATTTACATTTGATGCGGCAGAAACTGCCACTGTCTGCAAAATAAGTGCCGTGCCCAAAGCAAGCACCGTTAATTTTTTAAGTATTTTCATTTTGCCACCTTCTGTTTTATAGGTTAATTATGCGCAACTGCTTTTGCAATTGCGCACAAGTTCTAATTTGATATAAGTGAGATTACACGCCCATACTGTGAAGTTTTTCCCAGATATGGTCTGCATAATTGAGATGTCCTCCATCACCGATTACAAGCGCACAATTATTCTCTGCGCCTGCTTTTTTATATATTTTTTTGATTGTTTCAAATGTTTTTTCTGTGCCGCTTATAGGAAAAATCGTATCTTCCTTTCCTGCCGCAACAACAAGCTTTCTGGGCGCAATAAGCCCCGCAAGATCACCCATTTCAAAATATTTTCTGATTGACGGAATATGGTTACACATACAATGTTCCATAGCCGCAATTGATTCTTCATAAGTACATATTGAACAAGACGGTGCCGCTGCCGTTATGCGCTCATCCATGCAGGCAAGATAATATGTTGCCGTACCGCCACCTGAATTTCCGGTACATACAATATCTGTCATATCAATTTCGTCAAATTTTTCACCGACCGCATCAAGTATGCGCATCGCATCCCACACACGTTCACCAATGACTGTGCGCCCCATCAAAATCGCAATTTTTGCCGCCTCGGTACAGCTTGTCCCATATCCTTCGAGACTGCTTTCGCCAAAATTGCGTGCTTCAATAATAAGAGCACATCTGCCCTCTTTTACAGATCTCGGGCCCATCGCCCGGTGACGCCAGCTTTCAAGTGCCTTTTTATCTTCTTCAGTTTTCGCTATACCGGCTGCCACATGCATTCCGCCGCCATGACCGCTTAAACATACAGTAAGCGGCAACGGTTTCGTTGTGTTTGCCGGAATAAGCAAATAACAAGGCACAAAATATCCCGGTTCTGTCTGCACTTTAAATTTATATTCAGTATATTCGGAATATTCTTTTGTATGCTCCATTTCAATTTCCGCATCGCATTTTGGAAGCGGAAGTCCCAATAAATCCGCAAGTTTTTCACGCACATCAGCACGCCATTTATTAAAATCCCGGTTTTCATCAAATTCCAAAATCGGTTTGCTGTTTTTTAATGTTTCAAATTCGTATTTCTGGCTGTTTATGGTTTTCATACTATCCTCTCTTTATCTTGTCTACATGTCAATGATATCACATTTTTGCATCAGTTTCAACAACACAGCCGTTACAATAGCAATACAATTTCATTACATCGCCTGTTGTTTGCGTTTCTGAGCCGATTCAAGCAGCTCTTCGGCGTGCATAACCGCCGTCTGAGTGATATTACTGCCGGAATTTATGCGTGCTATTTCGCTGATTCTGCCGGATTTATCCAGTTTTTTCACTTCTGTTTTTGTTTCTGTAAGAGACATATTTTTTGAAATGAGGAAATGACTATCTGCAATTGCCGCAATATGGGGACTGTGCGTTATAATTATGGTCTGATTGTTTTTTGCCACTTTCATCAGTTTTTCCGCCACTTTTTCTGCTGTTTTGCCGGAAATTCCCGTGTCAATTTCATCAAAAATATATGTATCAACAATATCGTAAGAAGAAATTATGCTTTTAAGTGCAAGCATAATTCTTGAAAGTTCACCACCGGATGCTATTTTTGCAAGAGGCTTCAATTCTTCACCAGCGTTGGGCGAAATATAAAACGCCGCCGATGTACGTCCGTCGGGAGTATAATTTTCCGTCTGCGACAGTTCTATTTTAAACTTACAGCCCGGCATATTCAGCTCGGACAGTTCTTTTTCAAGCTCTTTTTCAAGCACAAGACCGTTTCTTACACGAAGGTCATGCATATTATCAGAAATCGCCTGAATTTTGTCAGTTGCATTTCTGAAATCTGTTTTTAGATTTTCGTACTGCAAATCTATATTATTTAATTTTTCAAGTTTTTCGTGTGCCTGCTGAAGATAATTGACCAGCCCTTCTTCATTGCATTTATATTTTGCACACATTGTTTTTATTTCATAAGCACGCTGATGAAGTTCTTCAAGCTCGGACTCGCTGTATGCCATTTCGCCTTGCATTGCAATAATTTCCGAAGCAATATCATCAGCTGTATAAGCAATGTCTGTAATTTTTTCCAAAAGGCTGTCAATACCGTCGCTGACACCACCCACAAGTTTAAGTTTGCTTGCCGCCGTGTGAAGCATATCCGCAACACTGTTTGAATCGGACACAAAAATTTTGTATGCGCTGTGCAGTGCTTTTGTAATTTTTTCGCTGTTTTTAAGCACATCAAGCCGTGATGTTATGGTATCAAGTTCACCAATTTGAGGTGAAAGTGCCTCAAGCTCTTTAATCTGAAAATCAAGAATATCCATTTCGCGGTCACGGTCTGTTTTAAGTTTTTCTATCTGCATAATCTGAGATTTTAAAGATTTATAAACCTCAAAAACCTCAAGGTATTTTGTTTTTTCTTTAGCAAGTGCTTCACCTGCCCAGCTGTCAAGCAATCCGAGATGCTTATCGGGAGAATACAGTACCGCCGTATCCTGCTGACCGTGAACATTTATAAGCAGATTGCCCACATCTTTAAGCTGGGATGCTGTCACAACCGAGCCGTTGATTTTGCAGATTCCTCTGCCGTTTTCGTTTATTTCACGGTAAACCAGAAGGCTTCCGTCTTCACTTTGTTCAATTTCAGCTTCCGCAAGAGCATTCCACTGTTTTTCATCGGGATAAAAAAGTGCACTTACTGCCGCTTTTTCTTCACCTGTACGGATAATATCCTTTGTCATTCGTTTACCCAATGCCATAGAAATTGCACCGATTATAACGGATTTTCCCGCACCGGTTTCACCTGTAAGAATATTAAGCCCCTCCGAAAATTCAATCTCTGTGTGCTTAATAACCGCCATGTTGTCAATTGTAAGATATGAAAGCATCTTCTGGTTCACCTGCCTTTGCAGCCCTTGTTTTTTTACTGCATCATCGCACGCAATTTTGAGCTGATTTTATCTGTATCTTTTTTGGAATCTGCCACGGCAAAAATGGTGTCATCACCTGCAATACAGCCAAGAATTTCGCTGTATTGCATTGCATCAATTGCCGATGCCGCCGCAGATGCCATTCCTGCAAGAGTTTTAATAACAATGATATTTGCGGAGCTTTCAACAGACACAACAGAGTTTGCAAAAACAGCCGAAAGCCTGCTTTCAACATCCGAAGAATTTTCGTTTTTTCCGCTGGCGTATTTATAAATTCCGTCATGAGAAAGAACCTTTATAAGCCGCAACTCTTTAATATCTCTTGAAACGGTCGCCTGCGTAACTTCCATGCCGGATTTATTTAAAATATCCGCAAGCTCGCTCTGAGTCTGCACATCCTGCTGTTTTATTATGTTTAAAATTGCCATATGGCGTTCGTATTTATTCATTTTTGCACGCTCCTGTTTTTCAGCGTTTGCCAAGTTTTTTTCGCAATACGCTGTAAAAGCTTCTGTTTCCCATAGTTATAAGCTGTGTGTAATAATTTGATTTAGAAACCGTGATTTTATCTCCACGGTGAATTTTTATATGGTCCTGACCGTCAACGGAACAAAGTGCTTCAAATGGTGTTTTTGCACCGATTGTAAAAGTTATCTGCTTGTTTGCCGGCAGAATTATCGACCTTGACTGCATGTCATAAGGACAAATCGGCGTAACAAGACAAAGCTCCATACCGGGTTCAACAACAGGACCGCCTGCCGAAAGAGAATATGCCGTTGACCCGGTTGGGGTCGAAATAACTGCACCATCCGCAATAAAGGTATCGAGAAACTCACCATCCACATTAATGCTGACATCAATCATTTTAAGATACGATGCTCTTGTTATTGCAATTTCGTTAAGTGCGGTTGTTTTCATACCGCGCTCACCGTGCACTTTGACATTGAGCATCATACGCTTTTCAATTGAATATGTGCCGGAAAGTATGCGCTGTGCCATTTTGGGGATTTCATAAACCTCCGCACCGGCAAGAAAACCGATTTTGCCCAAATTAATCCCAAAAACCGGAACACCGTAAAACGCCGCTGCTTTTGCTGTGCGGATAATTGTTCCGTCGCCGCCAAGCACTATTGCAATATCTGTGCGTTCAAACATAGATTTTTCTACTCTTGATGAGCACACTTCAATTTCTGCCTTTCCGGAGAAAGCATCTAAAACAGCTTGTTTCACACGTCCGTCATAATCTTTTTTTGTATTTTCAATAAGAGAAATCTTCATATTGCATCTGTTGCCTTTCGCTTCGTTTTGTTGCCGAAAAGTTTGCCTTTTGTCCCATTATAAACTTATTCATTATATATTGTATCACAAATATAGAGTTTTTGCAATAGTTAAAACAAAAAAATCTGCGATACACAAAAAATTATGTATCGCAGTAAGTGTTATTCTATATTGGGTGCATCGCCATTGGATGCTGATTCTGTTCCGACAGGTTGTCCAACATTTTCCGTCACGGTTTCAGCAACACCGTCAGGGGCGGTTTCACCGGTTACGGGAGCTGTTTCTGACGGAATATTGAC